>CAKZUG010000010.1 GCA_937920545.1 uncultured Saccharophagus sp. | reverse complement strand
TAAAAGTCATTTACCAGTACTTGGTGTGTAAAGCTATTATGGGCGCCAATACTGATGATTTTTTATTTTTTGAAGGGGATAGCGTAATCAAAAGGGTTTCGCTTAAAGGAAAGGGGGGTTGGCGGTTGCGTAATGCCTAATAGTTCTTCAACTTCTGTTTGCTGATGTTAAGAACTATTATTTCGGGTAAGCTATCTAAGTTACCTAGCTCAGTTAATATAAAAGCATCATCAAATACAGGATTCCAATCTCCAGAATATATTTCTTTAATATGCATAGTTGCTTGATTCACACATCCTTAGCCGTCAAGCCTAAATGAAAAACATCCAAAGGGATAAAAATGCATTTTGATATATTTTATATACTGTTTGCTAGATTTTTTACTATTGAAGCCTTTATTGCATCAGCTAATTGTTGTGATTTACCAATAGCCTTCACTCTAAAAATACCAAGTAATATAATAACGACGGTTAGCTCTATCAGTGTAAAGCCTTTAGTGTGATTTATGGGAAGACATGGTATTAGTTTGATATAAAGGGTTTCAGATAACTGTGATTATTGATTAAACCTTCGATAATATTTTTAATTATTCACGATTACTATAAATTAAACTATGTATTAATAATCTTTATTTGAAAAAACCCCTGTAGTAGGGGTTTTAAATATTTAAATCTAGAGCGTACTTGAATTATTTCAGGTCAAAGATATATGTATCAACTGGTGAGGCGTCACCTAGGTTAGCGGCTTGTCTATGCCAAAGCGCTGTTACCTTACCTTTGTTCAGTAATGATATGTCCCACGTTGTATAGCCTCCGCCAATATTTTTTTTCGTACCGCTCACTTGCGGCATTTTCATTTTTGCCCAGTTTGCAAAATTATCTTTTCTGGATGAATGATAGATTTGTGCGTCTCCACGACCTGCAAAAGCAAAAAGCTGGTCTCCTCTAAAAGCGATTTGAACGTCTGACGCATCAAAAGTAGATACGCCACCTTCCCAACCCCCATCAGGCGTACGATAGTAATGATGTATTTTGCTTGGGCCACGAGCGTTAGTTTTGTGGGAGATTAATACGTGCATCATGCCAGTTTTTAAGTCAATAGCCGAGGCAATGGAAACGTTCGATGGTCGTAATGCTGTAGGTATGGGTAATACGGCTAAGTTTTGATCTTCAACACTTAAGGGTTGACCTTGGTTAATGTTTGCGGATAGAGCGCCATTACTTGCATACCAAGTCTTGCCTTCATCTTTACTAAAAGCATAATAAAGACCGTGATTACAGTCTAATCCGTTACTTTTTCCTGGATTACAGTTGGCTGGTTCTTCTCTAAAAACCCAAGCAACATGCAGGTCACCGTTTGGCGATACCCTCATGCCTCCTGCAGTGTAAGGGCCGCGCTCTACAACATTACCTTTGTAGTTGGCTTTTTCTCCAGATGAAACAAGTTTTGCGCTAACCCATTTATTGCTACTTGATTCATAACGACTTACTTTCATTGCGCCGCCGTTTGCATGTCCATTTCGCATGTATAGAATGAGGTTTCCGCCAGGGAATGATGTCAATACGGGGTAAGTCACGGTAACACGAGGTACACCAAGGCTACTTTTTAGGTTTTGAATACCTAAATCGGGTGTGTAAGTAAAGGTATTATTGTTCCATTCTATGTTTTCTGGGTTATCCGCGACTCCTTGAGCAGTACGCGCATAATTAATTTTAGAGGTGTTATGGTGGTCAAACGTTACATGTATAACGCCGTCACCTTCTGAAATAGCTATATTAATACGGTTGTGAGTATCTTCGCTGGTAACTTTATATCCCTTAAGTTTTGAGGACTCCCAATCCCCGACGGGGTTCAATGCTCGACGCGCAACAATTAGTTCAGCATATTTTTTATCTCCTTCTCCTTTATTACGATCAGTATAATAAGCACTATATTGATAGTTTTTATAAGATACAGCAGCAGCTCCCATTGACCCAAAGAACGAAGGTTTTTTGTTTTCTCGGCCAACGGTAATAGAGCCGTCAGATGTATGTGATGCACCTGTTAATCGAGATTCTTTTTTGAGTTGTATTCGCGTAAATGCGTTTTTGGGTGCGTCAACAGGATCAACAGGATCAACAGGATCAACAGGATCAACAGGATCAACAGGATCAACAGGATCAACAGGATCAACAGGGTCAACAGGGTCAACAGGGTTAACAGGGTTAACAGGGGACCCTGAGTTTGTCGTATTCGACGGATTGGTTTCTTCTGATTCTCCGCCGCATGCGGTGAGAATCATGCTAATAAGTAAGGTTTGAATTAATTTAGTCTGCATCTCGTTCTCTCTATTCTTTTTATGTGTTTGTTTTCAAGTTTTGCACAAGGAGCATCAGTGGTATGGCGTCCTGGCTTTGCATTAGTCATGTTGATTACTGGGTCTCAAGCAGTGTTGGCAAAGCTTTAGGTGCTTAAATTAACACTTAAGTTACATTTATAACGCTTTTGATGACATGTACCAATAATTTTTGTTTGAAATTGAGTAATAAACACCATTTTTGATGAAAGTTGATTCTTTTTTAATGTTTTCTAAACCTTACTCTCATCAGTATGCACTAATCTATTTTGTCGAGTTTATCGCTATTTTTTTAGATCACATTTGACTTGTTGGCAGATTACCGTCACCCACCTGACTTTGCAGTACCTATAAATAGGTGTGAATGTTTTGTTATCTTTTTTACAACAGTATTGGGCTGTAATACTTTAAAAGTACCTTAACCCTTTTACCGCTTTTACGTTATCTGTTGTTTAATACTGACTAGTGATCCTCTAAATACCATTACGGTGAAACAGTATTTTCTGAATGTAAACTTATTGTTCGGTTTTTATGATTATGTTGGCTATATATAAAGTGATGCAGACTTAAGCATCCTGTCTACAATTAAAGTATTAAAACATTATAAGTGGGGCGGGAGTCTGTCAGTGAATCCTCTTTTACATGATAAGAACGCAGAGAAAATTAAACAGATTGAAATTGTTAAAATTTATTCAGGTAAGTATTGCTTGGTTATTGATGATTTCCCTGAAATACGTGGCTCTTTAACTCGTTTATTGAAAACATTTGGGTCGTCTCATGTTGACACTGCGGCTAACGGTGAAGAGGCCATCCGGGCGTGTGCAAAACGTAAATACGATATCGTGTTATGTGATTATAATCTTGGGTCTGGTAAAGATGGCCAGCAAATTCTTGAGGAGATTAGGCACTTAAGAGTGCTATTGATGACAAGTCTTTTTGTCATTATTACTGGTGAGTCATCGCGAGAGATGGTTTTAGGCGCATTAGAAAGTCAGCCTGATGATTACATTACAAAGCCATATACACCTGCTTCACTCAAGTTTCGATTGGACCGAGCAATCGTACGTCACGAGGCGCTTATTGAAATTAAAGAGCAGATATCAGATGGAGACTATAAAGGCGCGCTTAAAATGTGCAACGATATGATCGCGGCGGGCAGTCGTTATTCACACGATATACTCAAAATAAAAGCGCAATTGCACTTTATTTTAAAACAGCTGAGTGAAGCCCTTAAAGTTTATAAGGGTGTAGTAACCAAAAAACCGCTTGTATGGGCGCGCTTAGGGATGGGTAAAACGTTGATAGAAATGGGCGACCTTGAGGGCGCAGAATCTATTTTTAATGAGCTTATTGCTGAAGACTCAAGATACATCGAGGCGCATGATTTACTGGCTGATGTAAAGCTCAAGCAAAGGGATACGTTAGCAGCGCAAAAAGCACTAGAGGATGCCACACATGTTTCCCCTAAATCGGTGCTTCGCCACCGAAAGTTAGCAGGGTTAGCGGAGGTCAATCATGATGATGCACTGTCGCTCCGCTCTCATCAGCAATCGATTAAATGGGGGCTTAATTCTTGTCATGAATCTGAGCAAGATTACTTTAATTATGCAAGAAAAGCGGCTGAAGCCACTAAAAATGATCAGTCAGTAGAGGCGAAGCAAATTGTAAAGCAAGCTGAAACGTTCTTAAGCCGAGCTAAAAAGCGTTATGCTAATCGTTTAGATGTAGCAACACAGGCGCAAATGGTTGAAACACAAATATTGGCTGCGCAAGGTGAGCCGGATAAAGCCATAGCGAATATTGAAAAAGCGAAAGCAATGTATGGCAATTTACCGTCACCGCCTGTTGAAGTGAGCTTGGAATACGCGAGAAGTATGCAAGCTATCAATAAAGAGGATGAGGCCAATGATTTACTGGTTACTTTAGCGGCAAGGCACGCAAGAGAGCCCGATGTTTTATCTGCGATAGATGCTATTGCTGTGGAACCCATTTCTGACCAAGGTAAAGATAAGACCGCAGCGTTAACAAAAGAGGGCATCTCTTTCTATGATAATAAAAATTACGACAGAGCCATTAAAACATTCAAAGAGGCTTTAGCTACCTACCCCAAACATATGGGGCTTCATCTAAATTTAGTACAGGCTATTGTCGCTGATACGCAGGAGCATGGAGAGAAATATGAGCATGAAGCATCCTGCAAGCACAGTATGAGATCTATTGGGCATGTAGATGACAATGACAAGCAGTTTAAGCGGTATCAATACTTATGCAAGCAGCTAAAAAAAGTTTATCCTGCAGCATTAATATAAGACAGGTATATCACTACTTAATCAGAGGTTCCCTAGATTGTATTTTGACAACCTAAACAGAAACGTTTTTCCTCTGATATATTCAAATTACTGCTCTCATAGCATGATAGATGTTTCTAACTGAGCCATATAGAAGGGGCGAGGCTGGATTTATCAATACAACTAGAGAGGCGTACAAAGGGGTAGTAGAAATACGAAGAGGCGGGGAATGGAAACCTCCTTATTGGTAATGTTCAAAAATCTGTGTCATTTCAGTAAGCTGTAAAAAAACAGGAATGACATATGACAACTCAATTCGATTTTCAAAAAGCAGTAAAAGCGTGCGAAGAAGGTAAACATCTTAACGGCAAAGACGGTGTGCTAACTTCACCGATTAAACAATTAAGCGAGGCGGCTCTTCACGCCGAGCTTGAGCTTGAAGAGTATCTTGCCATTCGGTTCTCTTAAGCATGCCTTCATGCAAAACGCGCGACAACCGCGTATGTTTTGTATTGATGGTATATATACTCTTCGAATTTTATGTCCTATCTCTTCGTCTTAAGTTTCATTTTAGCCCTTTAAGACGAGTTAAGTTGAAAACTTACTTTTAGCTTTTCTTTTATCTGTTTATTTCTGGTATTCTCCCGTACACATTAAGTCGTGTTGATTTTATTGTGGAATTATCAATATATAAAAACAAACACGTCTCATATAAACGGCCAAATACAGGCAGTGAATATTTTCAGTTCGCTCACATATTGCCACTGTTTATTGACACTTTTTCTATCATCTACTTTTAAAAGAGTATGCATGAGTACTTACAAAGCGGAGTATTAATTATGCCAACGTATCGTTCCAGAACCACCACTCAAGGTCGTAATATGGCTGGCGCACGCGCCCTTTGGCGTGCAACAGGCATGAAAGATGACGATTTTCAAAAACCTATTATTGCTGTTGTTAATTCTTTTACGCAATTTGTGCCTGGTCATGTTCACTTAAAAGATATGGGGCAGTTGGTTGCTCGTCAAATTGAAAAAGCCGGCGGCGTAGCAAAAGAATTCAATACTATTGCCGTCGATGATGGTATCGCTATGGGCCATGATGGCATGCTTTACAGCTTGCCTAGCCGTGAAATTATTGCTGATTCGGTCGAATACATGGTAAATGCACATTGCGCTGACGCCATGGTGTGCATCTCTAACTGTGACAAAATCACACCGGGTATGATGATGGCTGCTTTTAGGCTAAATATCCCCGTTGTATTTGTTTCTGGCGGTCCAATGGAGGCCGGTAAAACAAAACTCGCTGAGCATGGTTTGGATCTAGTTGATGCTATGGTGATAGCCGCTGACGATACGGCCAGTGATGAGTATGTAGAAGAAATTGAAAAAAGCGCGTGCCCAACATGCGGCTCTTGCTCGGGTATGTTTACTGCAAACTCAATGAACTGTTTAACAGAAGCATTAGGGTTGAGCCTTCCCGGTAACGGGACAACATTGGCAACGCACTCTGACCGTCGTGCTTTGTTTGAGCGTGCTGGCGACTTAATTGTTGAGTTATGTAAAGATTACTATGAAAACGATAATGCGAACGTTCTTCCCCGTAATATAGGTAATAAAAAAGCATTTGAAAACGCCATTACACTTGATGTGGCTATGGGTGGCTCAACGAATACCATTTTACATTTACTGGCTATTGCGATTGAAGGCGAAATTGACTTTACGCTAAAAGATATTGATCGAATAAGTCGTGTTGTACCCCAGCTGTGTAAGGTTGCTCCAAATATTCAAAAATACCATATCGAAGATGTTCACCGTGCAGGTGGTATTTTTGCTATTTTAGGCGAGCTTTCTCGTGCAAATTTACTGCACACCGACTGCCCGACAGTCCATAGCCCTAGTATGGCTGAGGCGATAGCCAAATGGGATATCACCCAAACGGGGTCTCAAGAAGTGGCTACCTTTTTTAAGGCTGGCCCTGCCGGAATTCGTACGCAGCAAGCTTTTAGCCAAAGTACACGATGGAATAGCCTTGACGGGAACCGTGCCGAAGGCTGTATTCGCTCATATGAGCACGCTTACAGTAAAGAGGGCGGCCTTGCGGTATTGTTTGGTAATATTGCGCTAGATGGTTGTGTCGTGAAAACGGCGGGTGTTGATGAAAGTATTCATGTGTTTGAGGGTACGGCACATATTACTGAATCACAGGATCAGGCGGTTGATGATATTTTGAATGATCGCGTCAAGGAAGGTGCGATTGTGATTGTGCGTTATGAGGGGCCAAAAGGTGGTCCAGGCATGCAAGAGATGTTGTACCCAAC
This sequence comes from uncultured Saccharophagus sp., assembly GCA_937920545.1. GTDB lineage: Bacteria > Pseudomonadota > Gammaproteobacteria > Pseudomonadales > Cellvibrionaceae > Saccharophagus. The sequence goes on along the minus strand of CAKZUG010000010.1, from coordinate 52,641 downwards.
GTCTTACTTAAAATCGAAAGGCTTAGGCGCATCTTGTGCATTATTAACCGATGGTCGTTTTTCGGGTGGCACATCTGGCTTGTCTATTGGTCATGTTTCCCCTGAGGCAGCAGCAGGTGGTGCAATTGGTTTAGTGAAGACTGGTGATAAAATTCTGATTGATATCCCTAATCGTGGGATTAATGTATTGATCAGCGATGAAGAGCTTGCCCAGAGACGTTTAGAGCAAGATAAGCTTGGCTGGAAGCCTGTTGATTATAGGCCCCGTAAGGTTACCACTGCACTGAAAGCCTATGCGCTATTAGCAACAAGTGCCGATAAAGGTGCTGTACGTGATGCTGACTATTTAAATAAGCTATAAGTTCAAGTTAAATAAGCGACAAGTTCAAAAAAATGTTTGAAAAATACGCGCCTATGTTATGGTAACTTGGCGCGTAAATGTTTTTTTAATAATAATGAGTTGATTTTAGGATGGATATGAAGCCGCAATGGGGTAAAAAAATTACTGTGCTTTCTTTTGTAGGCATAGCAAGTATGGCAGCATTAATGGTGCTGGCCGGATGTCAGTACAAAACACACAATAATACGCTATTACCTATGTATGTTGGTACATACGATCCCAGTATCAGTGATGGCGTCTATCGTATGTCGGTGAATACTGAAACCGGCGAATTTACACCGTCTGAAAAAGTGATTGATGCTCAGTCGCCCTCGTTTTTAGCGCAGTCTAAACGTGATGTTTTATATGCTGTTGAGCGCGCTGATGATGGTGTTCTGGCTGCGTATAAAAAAGCTGATAACGATAAATTTGTTAAAATAAACAGTGTTCTTACCGAAGGCGCCTCCCCTTGTTATATTGCTTTTAGCCCAGATCAAACACTTGTGGCAACAGCAAATTATACCGGCGGCAACGTCTCTGTGTTTGGTTTAAAGACCACTGGCGAGATACAGCAAAGCCCATTGATTATTGCCCATAAAGGTCGCTCCGTTACTGACAGGCAGAAATCACCTCACGCACATTGGGTGAAGTGGTCTCCTTGGCAGGTAAACACTCTTTACGCTGTTGATTTAGGGGCCGATAACATTCTACAGCACACTATAAGTGCTGATGGTAAGCGGGTTGTTAAATCGACTATCGCGCATAAGGCTAAAGCAGGTGCTGGCCCTCGTCACCTTGTTTTTCACCCAACACAAAAGCGCGTTTATATTTTAAATGAGCTTGATAATACGTTGGTTGTGGCAAGCGTGAAAAGCGATGGTGTATTTGAGGTTGAGCAGCGTATATCCACCCTACCAAGTGATTTTGATCAACATAATCAGGCGGGCCATATTGAAATTAGCCAAGATGGTAAGCACGTTTATACGTCAAATCGTGGTCACGACAGTCTCGCGCATTTCACCTTGGATTCAAAAGGTCAGGCTACATTTGTTAACACAGTGTCAACTGAAGGTAATTGGCCACGCTATTTCTCTCTACTCGATGAGCACGGGTTACTGATTGTCGCAAACAGACAAAGCCACAGCGTTGTTTCTTACAAGGTCAGCCACGGTGGTCATTTGGTGCCTACAGGTTACAAAGGTGAGGTTAAGTGGCCTTCTTATATTGAGCCGGCTACGTTATAACTATTATTTTTATCTTTTGTTATGTTCCGCACTGCGTGATACCGCCATCAAAAAAGCCGATAAGTATATAACACTTATCGGCTTTTTTGATGGCGGTTAATTGCGCCCGAAGCCTTTATTTAGGTAGTAATTCTTCACGGCTAAAAGGCGTTTTAATATTAGTATTTTGCTCAGATATAGTTGTTGATGGGGCTTTTAAGCACCAGTCACCGCCAATGTTAAGTGATGTTGGCGAAGGTAAATCTTGAAAAAACAATTCAATATTAGGTAGGTTCGGCAATATTTGGCTAACCACATATTGTGCGCGGTCTTTTACATGAATATCGCCTATACGATTACGCACTCCCCAGGCAATGGTGTAATCTTCGCAAAATACGCTGTCCCCATCTGCGGGTTTATTCAAAAATGAGGTATCTTGATCAATATCAAAAAAATACTTCATCATGGCTTCTTCAAATAACGATGCTGTATCCTCGAACGACGAGGCATAAGCATAATTCACATTGGCATGGTCTTGTTCAAATTCTTCACCCGCTTGCTGTGCGGTTAACGCTCTCTCATCTGATGTGGGCGAGCGACCGAGGTAGGAGACCTGCCCAAGTTTATTTAAAATAGACGATACTAACGGCGCTTGTTCAAATAAGCCCTGGGAGATACTTGTGTCTTTAGCGAGTGCATTCTCACTGTTTGGCTTTTTAGTACTATCTATTTGATCGCGCTGACCAACAGGGAAAAAATCATTAGCATGGGCAAGTTCATGGAGTAGTAACGCTGCCACATTGTCCAAAATATCACTCAGTGAACGGGATTGAATTGCCGTTCTAAAATCGTGAAACGATCCTGTTCTTTGACCGTTTTTAGTGGTACGCGTCGCACTAATATATTGTAAGCCGGCATCAAAATCGGCTCTAAAATCTGTTTTTGGGTTGATAGTGGCTGCTTCTTCTGGCGTTAACCAGAGGTACGAAGGGTCAAGGTAAATCGCACCTGTATTAGGGTCGTAATATGCAGGGCGCACATCATCATCAATAACAATGCTAGTGACAGCATCAAACAATGGCAGCATATCGGTAGGTAAGGTCTCAAGTACGGCTTGAATGCGAGTGCCCATCCATGTATGAGACACAATAACCCGGGACATAATCTTATCAATAGCTGTGTTTTGACGATCACTTAAGCCAATTAAAGGTAGCGTCTCAAACGAGCAGATAGCATCAACAGTATCGGCTTGAATACAAGGCACCATCAATGCTGCCGTCGGACTTGTTGAGATGAACGCTGCTGTATCTGCAAGCGGTTCGTCTTGTGTTTCTGGTTCTGGCTTTGTGGTTATCGAGACGCTAGCGCCTATTGCCCCACCGGGGTTTAGACTACCTGAATTATTTGTATCGACTGCTGCGCCAAAAGGATTAAGGCTGCCCGAGTTGAACGTGCCAATAGCTGCACCACCAGCATTGAGGCTTCCGCTTGGGTTGAGCTGCCCTACAGCTGCTCCTCCAGGGTTAAGGCTTCCAGAATTATTTGTGCCAGCAGCGGCACCAAGAGGGTTTAAGCTAGGTGGAACGCCTTCAGGGTTAAGGCTCCCATTGTCAGTAATTGTTGGGTTTAGCCCCCCCTGGCCTGAACCGCCGCATGCACTTATCGTAAATGGGAGTGCAAGTGTTATAACTGTTTTAATTATTGCCGGTTTAATGGATAAATACATAGTATCTCTCAAAAATATCTCTTGAATAAAGCCTACTGTTGCTTGGGGCAGTTTACCTAAAGGTAAAGACGTTAGCATGCCTATTTATATAGTAGCGTGTTAATACGTGGTCGTCGTGATCAAATGATGAAGTCACTATCAATAGGCCTTCATTTTTGAGGAAGGCGCATTTACCACGGCCAATTTCTTGTATAGTTTAAAACTCTACTACATATTAAGGTTTATGAGTCGTGCATAGTTCTGATTTAGACTGTTGTATATAGGTTCCAATTTTTTATCTCACGTTGAATCTGACTTCGATAGCGATAAGGGGGATTTTTTATCTTTTATTGTCGTAGAGTCTATGGTCTTATGGCTCATTATTTTTTTAGGCTTATGTATTATGCAGGCGCGATTTACCGAAGGTTCCATTTTTAAACATATTAGCATAATGACATTTGCTTCAACGGCGGGCTTGATGTCTTTGTTTTTAGTTGATCTTGTCGATATGTATTGGTTGAGCCTTTTAGGTGAGGTCGCGATTGCCGCAGCTGTTGGCTACGCCGGTTCTATTCTCTTTTTCACGCTCAGTTTATGTATAGGTTTGTCTATTGGTTGCTCGGCCATGATATCTCAGGCTATTGGCCGTGGGGAAAAAGACACTACTAAGCATCTTATCGGCAATGTCTTTCTTATTATTGTGGCTATTACACTTCCCGTTTCACTGCTCGTTTTGTGGTTTTTAGGCGATATATTGAGCTTTTTAGGGGCAAAAGGGGACGCGCATCTCCTGGCTTATCAATATATGTATATTATATTGCCTAGCCTGCCTTTACTTGCATTAGCGATGTGTTCCAGTGGTGTTATACGCGCTATCGGTCAAGCCAAGGTCGCTATGTACGTCACACTCGTGGGCGGTTTTGTGAACGCTATTCTTGATCCTATTTTTATTTTTGGGTTTGATATGGGGATCGAAGGCGCTGCAGTTGCAACATTTATTTCTCGTATTGCCATGGTGGCTTATGGTTTACAGGTGATTATCAAGAAGTATGATTTACTGGCTAAACCTCACCTACTAAAAGTCGTGAGTGATGCTAAAAATTATGCTCATATCGCTTTTCCTGCGGTATTAACCAATTTGTCATCTCCTATCGGAGTGGCTTTTGTTACGGCCTCCATGGCGCAGTTTGGCGACAGTGCCGTTGCAGGGCATGCCATTATTTCAAAAATCCAGCCATTAGCGTTTGCAGGGTTATTTGCTTTATCTGGCTCAATTGGGCCTATTGCTGGGCAAAATTTAGGGGCGGAAAAGTTTGATCGTATTATGACCGTCCTGCATTCAAGTATTAAATTTATAGTGTTGTATTGTTTGGTCGCCTGTTTGGCGTTAGCCTTATTTGCACCATTATTTGTCTCAATGTTTCAAGCAGAAGGTGATGCGGCTACGTTAATATATGTATTTTGCTACGGGCTAAGTATTATTTTTATCTTTAATGGTATTACTTTCGCGACCAATGCATTGTTCAATAATATTAAGGCACCAGCTTTGGCAACATTACTTAACTTTTTAAAAGCAACAGTATTTACATTTCCGTTTGTTTGGTTGGGAGGCTATATGTATGGGGCGGTAGGCATATATATTGGGTTAACAATTGGAGCATTGTTAGTCGCTTTATTGGGGTGGTATTTAGCATATAAGCGTGTAGATTCGCTTAGGTAAAAAGCTTTTAAATTTTAATGATTGGTTGTAATCAAGTATTATTTAGTATTAGTTAGGGCTGCCTTAAGATTAAGTTCAGATTAAAAAGTTATATTGTGCACAGCATAAAAGCTAACAAGTACCTATCAGTATTTCTAATATTAATTAGGTGCGTTACTTTTTTCACAAGAACATTATATGAGTGCTACAATTGCGCTGATTATATAATTATTGTAAGTCAACGAAAATAAAAAATCCCATTATGGAGCGGATATGAAGAAGTTAAGTTTATTAGCGGCAGTAGCAACAGTTGCTATGGTTACAGCAAATACTCAAGCGGATGAGAGTAGCCCAGAGGTTTACCTTGGCGCTTTACACACAAACTTTGACCGTATGGCTGGCTTTGATGACACAGTAACGCCAGAGCTTGGTGTTGCTTTCCCTGTTAACAATAACTTTTTTGTTGAATTATGGGGCACAAAAGGTACAGCGGATATTAAAGGTTTAACGGATGCTGAAGGTGATCTTGTACGCATCGGTTTAAACGGTTTACTACAATTTGACGTGTGGGAAAATACTAAACCTTTCGTAACTTTGGGTTTATCTAACCGTGAATTGGAAGTGGGCGATAGCGATAGCTCAAACGCTTTTGGTGATTTAGGTGTGGGTCTTAAGCATTATTTTGGTAGCAGCGATGTGATTGCACGTTTAGACGTGATCAAAACTCAAACTATCGATAGTAACGAGCTAGATGATTTACTTACGCGTCTTGCTATTGGTTATAATTTTGGTGAGCGTGGGACAAAAGCGCCAGCGCCAGCGCCTATTGTTGCGCCAGTTGTAGTTGCTCCTGTAGTTGCTGCTCCTGTTGATACTGATGGTGACGGCGTATTTGATAAAGATGATAACTGTCCTAGCACTCAAGACGGTCTAAAAGTCGATGCGTCAGGTTGCGCGGTTGTTCTTAAAGAAAACGTAACCATTGAATTACGTGTTAACTTTGCTAACAACTCTTCTGAAGTGACTAGCGAGTATTACCCAGAAGTTAAGCAGGTCGCTGATTTCTTATCTCAGTACAAAGGTACAACAGTAGAAATTCAGGGTTACACTGATGACCGCGGTTCTGCAGAGTACAACCGTAAGTTATCAGACCGTCGTGCAAAAGCTGTTGCAGCTGTACTGACTAATGAGTTGGGCGTAAGCTCTAGCCGTGTTGGTGCAAAAGGTTATGGCGAAGTTAACTTTATTGGTGATAATGCAACAGCTGAAGGCCGCGCGCAAAATCGCCGTGTTGTTGCAGAAGTAAGCGCAGAAAAAGTAACCAACGTTAAAAAGTAATTTTTACCTTTCTGTTTGTAAAAAGCCAGCTTATGCTGGCTTTTTTTTAGCCTGTTTTTTTATTTAAGCGTAAAGCTTAAATCGGCACCACACTAAAATAGTGACTCTTCAGTAACAATATAATCTAAGTCAATATCCCAGCTTTCGCTTGTAAAGGCGGTGTCCTCTTGCAGTGTATGCGCACAACCAATTAATAGTGGCGCTAATTGCGTATTTTGCTTAAATGCAAATGTTCTATCGTAATAGCCGCCTCCCATACCTAAACGTTTTTTTGACTTATTAAACGCTACAAGTGGGGTTAAAACAATATCCAAACTTTTTACATCTATGCGCGGGCAGAGTTCGTCTGGCTCTAAAATACCATATTGATTCTTTATATAACCGCTTTTGGCTGTTATTTCGGCAAACGAGAGCGTGCCGTTAGCATGGGTGATAGGTAAATAAGCGTGTTTATCTGTGTGGGCGTGTATCCATTGTAGTATGGCCGACACGTCAACTTCTCCCTTTAGTGCCATATAAAGCGCAATATGCTTGGCGTTTTGTAGCGGGTTAAACCCTATGAGGTGAGTGGTGATAGCGTGATTATTACGCGCAAAAATATCGTTAGGTAGGTGTTGGCGCAATGCTTTAATCGAGTTGCGGATACGTTTGTTGTGTGTAGTATTTTTAAGGGTAGGTGTCGTCAAGGTGAGCCTCTAAACAGGCTAAAAAAATAAGAATACCCAGAAGTGCCGCTATTAACTAGACCTTGAACCCGACAGTTCAAGGGGGATGAGTCTGATATAATTTAGGCTTTCCGTCTAGCGGACATGCACACCGTTATATGCGAGTCTCTTCCGGGTGTAACGTTATCGGCTCAGGGATTACGCTAATTGGCAAACACCCTAGGTATGGAAGTAATTATACCTATCGCCAAAAATGATGCCAGCCATATTGCTAACTAATCTAATTTTTTATGCGCTCAGATCACAAAAAAACAATGAAACTTGATGTGTTTTTTATCGTGCTCATTTTGGCGTGTAAACCTTATACTAATACCGATTAAAATAAACACGTCAAATAAGTAAGCGAGAAAAGGAAAAAAAGAAACTACTCCAGCGAGGCATCAATTTTATCTATAATGCGCGTTATATCTTCACTGCTATTTTCCAGCGAGCCATTTTTTATCTGATGTAATTCATGGCATAAATTAAGTGCAGCCATTACGGCTATGCGCTCAAGACCAATGATACTACCGGTGTTTCGAATGGTACGCATTCTGTTGTTTAATTCTTGTGCGGCACGCAGAAGTGCTTCTCGCTCTTCAGGCGGACAGGCAATGGGGTAATCTTTATCGAGTATGGTAATAATGACTCGGTTAGCATCAGACACAAGTACTAATTCTCTGGTTCATTATGTATAGATTTTAAACGCTGAATCATCGCTTCAACGCGTGTACGTGCAACGGTATTTTTTTCAATAAGTACGGCACGCTCGTCGTCCCAGTTTTTGCTGAGTTCACGCATAGCCGCATTTTCGCTTTCAAGTTTGCGACATTTACGAATCAGTAAATCGACTTTTTCTTCGAGTTGTTTTATTGCCAGGTGCGACATCCAAAACCTATTGTAAATAATAAAGTTATTTTCAAGGGATAGTATACGATATGATACTATTTTACGATGCTTTAATACTGTGTGCTTCTCATTGTGAGGTTTTTTTATACTTTCATAAAGGGTTGCCTTTATGCTGCTTTACTCAATTTTATGGAATCTATCTTTTCTATGACATCACATATTGACTACTTTTTACTTAATGAAACGTTATTAAACGTTGGCGCTATTCATTCTGCCTCTCAGGTGCATGGTTTTTTATGCGGTTTATTATCGGGTGCAAGTGATCAAAAGCCAGAAGAAGCAGCAGCACCTATTCACACGCTCGATAGCGAAAAATGGCTCAAGGCGCTGTATGAGTTTAGTGATCTTGAGCATGTGGGTGAGACCTTCGATACAGCCACCGAGACACTGCTAACGGATTTAAACACGCAGACCTTTAGTCAGCTATGCTCAGATAAGTTCAGTTTTTCGATGCTTTTACCCGAAGATGACGCAAGCTTAGCTAGGCGCATTCAAGAAATAGCAGCGTGGAGCCAAGGCTATTTACACGGTATTGTTTGCTCTGGGTTAGATGCGCAAACCAAGCTAAGCCCTGAATCGGCTGAGGGCCTTAAAGATTTAGCGCATATCGCCCAGCTCGATGACGGCGTTGAAGAGAGTGAAGAAAACGAGAAATACATCATGCAAACTGTCGAGTACATAAAGATTGTTGTGTTAACCGTTTTTAGCGAATTAACCGTACCCACAAGCGACGACAGCCTACCTCAATCAGGCCAATCCTTACATTAACGCACCATATAGTTAGTTTGAGTCAGTCTTAAGGCAGCATACTATGACAATATTACAGCAAGAATACGCCCAGCGACGCCGTACACTTATGGCTAAAATGGAGCTCAATAGCATTGCGATTATCCCAAGTGCTACCGAAAAAGTGCGCAGCCGCGATACTCATTTTTACTTTAAACAAGATAACGATTTTTTTTACTTAAGTGGTTTTAATGAGCCTGAATCGGTGCTGGTACTTATACCCGGCCGTGAACATGGCGAATACGTTTTATTTTGTCGAGACAAAGACAAAGAAAAGGAAATCTGGGACGGTTACCGCGCTGGCCCAGAAGGAGCCTGTCGAGATTACCTTGCGGGTGATGCGTTCCCGATCGACGATATTGATGAGATTCTTCCTGGCTTAATGGAAGGCCGCTCGCGTGTATATTATGCCATGGGCAGCAACACGCACTTTGACCAGCAAGTGATGAATTGGGTTAATAGTATTCGCGAGAAGGTTCGTTCTGGTGCAACGCCACCGGGTGAGTTTGTCGATGTAAACCACCTTATTCACGAGATGCGTTTGTTTAAAAGCCCTGCTGAAGTCGATGTGATGCGCCGTGCAGCGGTGATCTCCTCTAACGCGCATATGGCGGCCATGCAGGCAGCCAAAACCGCCGACTATGAATATCAGCTAGAAGCCACCATCAACCATTACTGTCAGCAGCGTGGCGCGCGTTTTCAGGCGTATAACGCGATAGTGGGTGGTGGTGATAACGCTTGTATATTGCATTATGTCGAGAACAACCAACCGCTTAACAAGCAAGACCTGGTCTTGATCGATGCAGGTTGCGAGCTAGAAGGGTACGCCTCGGATATTACCCGCACCTTTCCTGTTGGTGGCGTCTTTTCGCCCGAGCAAGCCGCACTATATGAAGTTGTACTTAACGCTCAAAAAGCCGCCATAGAGCAAGTGCGACCGGGTAACCATTGGAACGCGTCGCATGAAGTCTCAGTCGAGATTATTACTCAGGGCTTGGTTGATTTAGGTTTATTGCAGGGCAATACGGCGACATTAATAGAGCAGGGCGCATACAAAGAATTTTACATGCATAAGATCGGTCATTGGATCGGTTTAGATGTGCATGATGTTGGCGACTACAAAATAGAGGGCGAGTGGCGTCATTTGGAGGCCGGTATGGTCATGACTGTTGAACCCGGTATTTATGTGTCTCCCTCCAATACAAGCGTTGATAAAAAGTGGCGCGGTATCGGTATTCGCATAGAAGATGACGTATTAGTCACGCAGAATGGTTGCGATGTACTCACAAAAGACGTGATCAAAGAGCGCGCAGAGATTGAAGCGTTAATGGCGAGTTAAACAAGGTAGATTATGATAAAAGAAACACATAGCGGTACAACTGAATGTGATATCGCTATTGCGGGGGGCGGTTTAGTTGGGTTAACACTGGCCTTATTGCTTGCCCGTGAAACCCCTCATTTGCGCGTAACAATGCTAGACCCCTACGGCCTAGATGAGGCTGACAATACCAAAGCCGTTGATAATCGCACCACGGCTTTATCAAAAGGGACGGCTAAGCTGTTCAAAGCATTAGGTATTTGGCCGCTTATTACCCCTTTTGCAACGCCTATTCAACATGTGGATGTCAGTGATAAAGGCCATGTTGGTCTCACTTCTTTTCCTGCTCAAGAGCACCTTAATCAAGAGTACTCCGCTAAAAAAGCTAAATTAGCTCAAGGTGCATCTAGAGAAGCGTTGGGCTATGTGGTGCAAAATCACGGTCTGGCGCAAGTATTGTTATCGCAAGTACGTGCATCGGCATCAATCACATTGCTGCCGCATACGGTGACAAGGTTTACACCAAAAGTGCGCGGCGGCGTGGTGGATTATAAAGGCAGTGACAATACATCTTTGTCGTTATTGACGCAGTGTTTGGTTGTGGCCGACGGTGCGCAATCATCACTGCGCGATACCTTGGGTATACAAACATCGCATCACGATTATCAGCAGCATGCCATTATTACGACGCTTACCCACTCAAAACCGCACGCAGGAACCGCCTACGAGCGCTTCACGCCGCAAGGGCCCATGGCGTTATTGCCATTTGGCGGCCATGTTAATGCTCGGCAAAGCGCATTGGTCTGGACGCGCCCTAAAGCGCTGTTTCAAGCATCGTTTGATTTACCCGATAAGCAACTGCTTGCTCATATTCAGCAGCAGTTTGGGTATCGTTTGGGGGTGTTTGAGCAGGTTGTAGCGCGTCATCATTACCCGCTACACCTTGTGCTAGCAAAAGAACAAGTACGTTCATCGCTTGTAATATTGGGCAATGCCGCACACTTTTTACACCCTGTTGCAGGGCAAGGTTTTAATTTATCGGTGCGTGATTGCGGGGCTTTAGTGGCTACCTTTACATATGCCAGCCAGCAAAAATTAGCGCTAGGGGCGATGTCGGTATTGGCGCGTTATCAGGCGCAGCAAGCGCTTGACCAGCAGGCCACGGTGCAAATAAGCGATAAATTTATCCAGCTTTTTTCGCACACGTCTCCCGCCGTGCAGCTTATACGCAATGCGGGTTTACTTGCACTGCAAAAAGCACCGCCTGTTCAGTCGGCTTTTTTTAGCTTAATGATGGGGCAAGGGTTTACGCGGCCGGTTCTTACTTGTGAGCGTGAATACAATCGAGGGCACAATCAAGAGCAGCATCGAGCACACCATCAGCAGATGAATAATCCGCAGGTAACAAATAAAAAGGCTTTATCATGACATCCCTTTTCGATATTACCCTTGTGGGCGGCGGCATTATTGGCCGCGCATTGGCGCTGGGGTTGGCCACACATGAACAAACTCGCCATTTACGCATTGCATTAATTGACGGCAATACACCTACGCCGTTTAACCCCGCCTATTATGATTCACGCGTCGTAGCGTTATCGGCACGCTCGCAGCAGTTTTTAGACGGCGTGGGTGCGTGGCAGGATATTAGCGCATTACGGGCTTGCCCTTACTATGCCATGAATGTCTGGGATGGCGATGGGACGGGCCGCATTTGTTTTTCAAGTGATGATATTCACGCGCCGCAACTGGGGCATATTGTCGAATCAAGCGTGATTATGTCGTCGCTTAACACGCAATTGCAGCAAGCGCAGGCGCAGGCCAATAGGTTGCGTATACTTGAAGGGGTAACCGTCACGCATTTTGATATCAACAACAAAACTGCAACAAAAGAAGGCCGTATGCATACTTTGCAGCTTAGTGACCACACCACACTGGCCACAAAACTAGTGGTGGGGGTAGATGGCGCTCGGTCGTTTATACGTGAGCAAGCGGGCATAGCCACGCGCGATTGGTCGTATGGCCATAACGCCATTGTTGCGACAGTAAAAACACAGTCGCCGCATGGTCACACCGCATGGCAGCGCTTTACCCAAACAGGCCCTATTGCGTTATTGCCACTTGAAAATAACGGCAAACAAGATACCTGCTCGTTAGTTTGGTCTGTTGATACAGATAAAGCCGCCCAATTAATGGCGTTAAATAACGCCGATTTTTGCGCAGCCTTAACCCGTGAAACAGAGCATACACTGGGTAATATTGAGCAGGTTGATGAGCGCATCAGTGTGCCATTACACCAACGCCATGCTAAGCGTTACTTTAACGACGGTGTGGTATTAGTGGGCGACGCCGCGCATGTGATTCATCCGTTAGCAGGCTTGGGTGCAAACTTAGGGTTTGCTGATGTGAGCACGCTTATTACCGAGCTTGCCCGTGCCAGTGAGCGTGGATTGGCGTTTGATCATCCGCAAATATTGCGACGCTACGAGCGACAGCGTCAAGGCGAAAATTTAGCCGTCATGGCCGCCATGGAAGCGTTTAAACGCACATTTGGAGCCAATAATATGCTAGTGCGTTACGCGAGAAATATTGGGTTAAAGCAATGTGATCAAAACGTGATGATTAAAAAAATCATGACACAAATAATGTGCTAACACGAAACAACTAACATTGAATATGTTATTGGTTATTGGTTATTGGTTATTGATTGTTTGTGGTTGATGGTTAGTTGTTATTTGGCATGTTAATAATTTACTACTGGGATAGTTGAAAAGAATACCCCTGCGTATGAGGCACGCTGTCAATATGTCCCTATATGCTCTACGTCGGCATCCTGCCTCCGACGGCCTCATACCCAGGGGTATTCTTTTTTTGTGTCTTGTTAATATATGTTTGAGGAGCGCGATTGAGCGATTATTTAGAGCAAAAAAATGATTGGCTTATTTGCCAGCACTGCGCCGAAATTCAAAAGGTCGTGGCTATTTCAGTCGACCATGAAATGCGCTGTTTTAATTGTGGCGCGCAAATATCAACGGGTAAAAGCCGCTGGCTGTCTATTGCTTTGTCGGTATCTATTTCGGCATTTATTTTATTTTTAGCCGCAAATTACTTACCGTTTTTAACGTTAGAAGTGGGCATCCAAACACATACCGTTACTATTATAGATGGCGTGATTGCGTTAATGGAGCGTACCGAATGGTTGCTTGCGGGGTTAGTATTTACCACATTATTTTTATTCCCGCTGGTTGAGCTGGTCGCGTTTATTTTTTTATTATTTTGTTACCACTTTAAAAAAACAGTGCGCGGGCAAAAAACCACCTTGCGTTGGCTAATTAAAGCGCAGCACTGGAATATGCTCGATATTTTTATGTTAAGCGTGGTGGTAACTGCATTTAAGTTAACCGATTTAGCCTACGTTAAGCTAGAGAGTGGCGCGTACTTGTTTTTTGCGTTGGTGGCATTATTGCAATTGGTTTTTTTGCGTATTGATAAACGCTCATTGTGGCAATGGATAAACGCAAACAACTATTTTTGCAGTGTGGAAAACGAGTACGCTTACGATTGCCGTTGTTGCAAAGCGCTAGTGGGCGAATCTATTGTCGAGCAAACAGGCCACTGCCCGCGTTGTCACAGCGCTGTGCATAAGCGTATTCCCGCGAGTTTACAAAAAACCGCAGCACTGGTGTTTGCTGCGAGTATTTTATATATTCCGGCCAATATACTGCCCATTATGGAATACACCTCAGTGGGTATTACCGAGCGCGACACCATCATGTCGGGCGTGATCAAATTACTGCAAGACGGGTTGTGGGGTATTGCCTCAATTGTTTTTGTGGCCAGCATTGTTGTGCCTATAATTAAATTACTGGTATTTTATTATTTACTTTGGGCCGTGAAAACCAATGCAATAAAAGGCGTTAAGCAGCGTGCGGCGCTCTTTCGGTTTGTCGATTTAATTGGTCGTTGGTCGATGGTAGATGTGTTTGTTGTCACCATTTTAGTGGCGCTTGTACAGTTTGGGTTTGTGTATACCGTAGAGCCTCAAGGCGCACTAATTGCCTTTGGTGCGGTCGTGGTATTAACCATGCTAGCCGCCGAGACATTTGACCCACGTTTGTTATGGGATGCACAACTCCAGGCTAAAGCAGATCTGCAACACAATAACCAAGAAACGCAGCACGAGCGAAAAGCACAACGAAAAGCACAACGAAAAGAACAACAAAGAGAAGAGTAAAAAATGCAACATAACCCTACGACAAGAGAAAATAATGAAGCTTAATTCTGCCTCAGTAAACCGCGTCACGGCTATTTCGCCCGTTTGGATTGTACCCATTGTATCGCTGCTTATTGCTGCGTGGTTGGCGTTTCAAGCCCATCAAAATAAAGGCGCGATCATTGAAATCAGCTTTACGAATGCGTCAGATATTATCCCCAATCAAACGCAAATTCGCTTAAAAGACGTGCACATTGGCGGTGTTACACAGGTAAAGCTATCCGATGACTTAAAAACCGTGAAAGTCATTGCTGAAGTCGACCGCGATATTTCTAAGCATTTAAGTGAGCACAGCCGTTTTTGGGTAGTCACCCCGCGTATTAGTGCCACGGGTGTGTCTAACCTAGGCACGCTTATTTCGGGTGTGTATATTGTGATGGACCCAGGTGAACCTGGCCGTTACACCACCAAATTTAATGGTTTAGAATCGCCGCCGAGTTTTCAGTCTGACGATAAAGGCACTCAGTTTGTATTGCAGGCTAAAGAGCTAGGCTCGCTCGATATTGGCTCGCCTATTTATTATCGCCAAGTACGTGTCGGCGAAGTGACATCGTATAAGCTAAGCGACAACAACAACCATGTTGACGTCAATATTTTTATTCGTGCGCCCTACAATTCAATCATTCAAACCCGCAGCCGCTTTTGGAATGTCAGTGGTTTTGGTGTGACAGTGGGTGCCGATGGCGTGAAGGCGCAAATGGCCTCTGTTGCATCGTTAATTAGTGGCGGTATTGCCTTTGATAATGCGGCTGCCTTTGAAAATGCTGAGCCAGCAAAAGAAAACGATCGCTTCTTTTTATACGATGACAGAGAATCGGTACAAGAAGGGCAGTACGATGTAAAAGTGTTTTACAGGCTACGTTTCGATATGTCGGTACGCGGCCTAACAGTGGGCGCACCCGTTGAATTTAGAGGAATTTATATTGGTGAGGTTGTGAGTGTTGCACTGGATACCAGCGATATAGATAACCATACCACTCTTGTTTATATTGCTATGGAGCCGCAGCGCCTAGAGGCATCGGGTACACCCACGCGTGAAGAGGTCGATAACCGCATGTCGCGTTTAGTCGATCAAGGCCTACGCGCACACATGAAAACCTCCAGTTTACTCACCGGCGCCAAGTATATTGATCTCGTTATTAATAAAAAAATAGCCGATAGGAAAATAGCTAATAAGGAAATAGCTGATAAAAAAATAGCGGATCAAAACGCGAATACATCAGAGGCTAGTTTGTTTAGGCGCGAAGCCAACTATTCGGTTATTCCTACCGCTAGCCAACCCGACGATATTGGTCAAGAAGTTGCCAGTGTGATCGCCCGCGTTGAAGCCATTCCTATCGAGCAAATTGGCCAAGATCTAGGCGCAAGTATGCAAAGCCTCAAAACTCTCCTGCAAGATCTAGAGCAAAACCGCACAACACTTAAAGTAGACTCTGTATTGGCTAAATTGGATGACGCATTAGGCCGCACCCAGAGTGTATTAAGTGGTGTCGATAATCTCGTTGGTACGCTGGACGATACCCTTGCGCCGGATTCAGAAACAAAATATGCGCTTACAAACATGCTTAAAAGTGTGAGTGACGCGGCCACATCGGCCGATCAGTTTATGCAAGAACTTACCCGTAACCCTAATGTGATTATTACTGGCGTAGAGAAAGACGATGATAAGTAAGACGATGATAAGTAAAAAAACAGTCAAAAACAGATTAATAACCCCACGTTTTCAGGCAAAAATAGGCGCAAGCCTGTTTGTTTTAATGCTCTTTTCACTCAGTGGTTGTATATCAAAAGCACCCAAAACCGCTTTTTATACGCTCGCGGTGCAGCCCACTAAAATCCAAGCTGCGCCTAGCGTTTCGGCAAGTATAGAGAATACAAAAAACAGCCTAGTCGGCAGCGAAACCGTGGGTGTTGGCCCCATTACTTTGCCTGAGTATATTCGCAATAGCCAAATTGTGAGCTTTACCAGCGAATCGCGATTGCACGTTGCCTCTAACGCTGCATGGGCCGGCGATGTTAATGCCAACCTCACCCGTGTGATGGGGCTGTATTTATCAAAGCATCTTCCTACAACAAGCGTGCAAACGTTCCCCTGGGATAGACGTGCTCGCCCAGCGTATCAACTTATTGTTCGCTTTCACCAGTTTGGTGGAGTGAAAGGCAAAAGTATCATGCTCGATGCACAATGGCAGCTTATTAATACTAAAACTAAAACGCTGGCCGAGCAGGGCAGCCTATCGGTCAGCGAGCCGCTTGACGGCATGAGTACGCATGCATATGTGGCTGGCCTTAATCGTGCTGTTCAAACGCTTACATTTGCGCTGATTCGAGAAATTTAACGCCTTGTGAGTCGAGGGTCTTTTTTGCTCGCGTAGAAAAGCCCTTTCTTTTTTAGGTATTTCTAGCGATTAGTGTATTAAAGTTTGCATTCACAAGAGTATGTTTTGTCGCTTTTTCTCATTTTAGAAAAATACTCCTGTGTTTGATTGACCTTTATCGCGTTTTATTCTTATTAATTTTTATAAAAATTACCTTTTTCGTCACTTCATATTACAATGCCCTTTTTTCGCGATATGTTGATTGAGGTGTGATTCTTATTTCAACATGCAGTCGTCTTCTTTTTGGTTGCGAGACCACAAAGAAGTGCAATGGAACCTTAACGCGATATTTTTCTCAAACACGTCTTATTTATACGGAGAGCTGCCTGTTTACCAGCGGCGATAGCCATGCGCGCTTTACTCGATAGTTATTTATATTTTCTTACTCGTTATCCTAAAACAGTCTTGTTTATGATTGTCACCGTTATGCTTATTTTAGCGGCGGGCTTACCCAATTTTAAATTAGATGCCTCTGCTGATTCGCTGACACTCGAAACAGATACAGACCTCGACTATTACCGTCAGGTGTCTAAAAACTTTGATTCTGGCGATTTTATCGTGGTCACATTCAAACCGAATGACCCATTGTTTAGTACTCAAAGCCTAAAAACACTGGGTAACTTACAGGCCGACTTAGCGAAAATAGACGGCGTAAGTAGTATTAACAGTATTTTAAATGTACCGCTATTGTACTCACCCAAGCGCAGTCTAGCTGAGACCATTGGTGAAGTTCGTACGCTTGAAAAGGGTAATGTTGATATTAGCTTGGCAAAAAATGAGTTTTTAACCAGCCCCATTTATAACCAGCTTATTTTAAATAGCACTGGAACAATTACAGCGCTGCAATTAAATTTAGCCTTAGATAAACAGTATATCGATTTAGTTCGCGCCCGCGATGAACTTCAAGCTAAAAAGAATGACTCTGATTTTACGGCTCAAGATCAAGTGACGCTCGATAAAATGCGAGCTGCTTTTTTAACATATCGTACATTAAGCGAAGAACGTTCACGTGAACGTATCGTAAAAATCCGTGAGGTCACGCAAAAGTATCAGCCAAAAGCCCAAATATTTATTGGTGGTGTCTCTATGATTACCGCCGATATGGTTAGCTTTATTCGTGCCGACCTTATGGTGTTTGGTTTAGCTGTATTGGCCTTTATGGTGGTGACGCTTATTGCTATTTTTCGCTCGCTACGGTTTGTTATTTTACCGTTAAGCGTGTGCATGGTCTCGGTTGTGATGATGCTGGGTTACATCAGTTGGCTAGATTGGCGTTTAACTGTGATTAGCTCCAACTTTGTAGCGTTATTACTCATTTTGGCTTTAGCAAACACCATTCACTTAGTTGTACGCTATCGCGAATACAACATGTCGCACCCCGATTGGACGCATGAAAAACGTATCCAAGAAACATTACGCTTTATGGCTAAACCTTGTCTATACACTGCATTAACGACGGTCGTTGCTTTCGCCTCGCTGGTAGTCAGCGGTATTCGTCCTGTTATCGATTTTGGCTGGATGATGACTATTGGTTTGGTTGTGGCGTTAGTGCTCGCATTTATGATTATTCCCGCGGGCTTAATGTTGTTTGGTGATCCGCTCAAAAAACAAGCACAACAAAAAGATACGAAAGATAAAACGCTTAATGAAGCGTTATTGAGCGTAAATGGCACACAAGTAAAACAGACAAATAATACCGCCTTCACGCAGCATTTTTCACGTTTAGTTGAAACGCGTGGCGGTACAGTTGTTGTTGGTGCAGCCGTGGTGTTGTGCCTTAGTATCTGGGGGATAACTCGTCTAGATGTTGAAAATAAATTTATAGATTACTTTAAAGACGACACTGAAATACACCAAGGTTTATCCGTTATTGATAACGAGCTAGGTGGCACGACAACACTTGAAATTATTATTTCGAGTGACGAAATGCGCGTGGTTGTTGTTGAGCCTAGCTCTCCAGAAGAGCCTGATCCGTTTGATGTCGTAGACCCGTTTGGTGAAGCAAGCTTAGAGTCCGACCCCTTTTCTGAGGGCGATAGCTCTCCTCCAAGTGTGTGGATGACGCGCGCTGGCCTTCAAAAAATAGAAAAGCTACATAACTATTTAGATGCTCAGCCCGAAACAGGCGTAGTAAGAAGCCTTGCAACATTATATTGGGTAGGCAAAGATCTCAACGATAGCTTAAGTGATTTTGAGTTAGCGCTGATGCAAAAAACACTGCCGCAAGATGTTAAAAACGTATTGTTATTGCCGTACCTTGATGTGGCCAATGACACGGCGCGTATTACCATTCGCGTGAAAGATCTGTACCCGAATTTAAAGCGCCAAGCTTTGGTTGATCGTTTTAAGGCGCATATTGAGCAAGCCGATTATATTAACAGTGACAACGTACGTTTTACGGGTTTATTGGTGCTGTATAACAATATGCTACAAAGTTTGTTTAGCTCGCAAATTGTCACGCTCGCGGCTGTTTTTTTGGCGATATTTATTATGTTTGTCATTTTATTTCGCTCAGTTACCTTGGCCGTTGTGGCTATTATCCCTAACGCATTAGCGGCCGGTTCGGTTTTAGGGTTAATGGGCTTGGCGGGCTTACCGCTAGATATGATGACTATTACAGTCGCGTCTATTACTGTGGGTATTGGTGTGGATGACACCATCCATTATATTCATCGTTTTAAAGAAGAGTTTAAAGAAAAACGCAATTACATTAGCGCGATGCATCATGCGCATGGGTCGATTGGCCGCGCAATGTATTACACTTCGGTCATTATAGTGTTTGGCTTTTCTATTATGATGTTATCGCAGTTTATCCCGACAATTTATTTTGGTTTATTGACGGCTTTTGCCATGTTCTCAGCACTTATGGGCGCACTTATTTTACTGCCTAAGCTTATTTTATTTACTCAGCCATTTGGTGAAGAAGATACAGATAGCGCAATAAGTTAAGTTTTTTAAGCGTTCAGATTAAATTACGGTGATTGACGTTGCATTTTATTAGAGCTGCGTCTCATTCTGAAGTAATACTATTTTTGAGAGCGAACTTGTCGGTAGATTCTTTAAGGTGTTAGCCTTTATTATCTACCGGCGTTAAATCCTGTTTCATAAATGATGAGTGATGGATTGGCGTACCGAAATACCGTTTAACTACCCCCATACTTTAAGGAACGTCTCTATGCCAGCACTCGAAAATAAAATTCCACCGCCCTTAGTTGCACTTGTGTGCCTAATGTTAATGTGGCTTTTTTCAGGTTGGCTCAGCTATCCATTATTTGCATTACTTAAAGCAATATTTATTGCATTGCCGTTTATTGCGGGCGTGATTTTGGGCGTGAATGCATGGGGTGCATTTAAAGAGGAAGGCACCAGTATTGACCCTATGCACCCAGATAAAGCCAGTACGCTTGTTACAGAAGGTATTTATGAATACAGCCGAAACCCCATGTATGTAGGCTTATTGCTTATGTTAACAGCTTTTTCGGTATATTTTGGTAGCCTTATTGCGCATGCTATTGTGGTGGGTTTTTTCTTTTACATTACAAAGTACCAAATTATCCCTGAAGAAAAAATACTCGCTGAAAAGTTTGGCGACGATTTTGAACAGTATAAAAACAAAACACATCGCTGGTTATCACTTAAGTAAATGTATGGCTATTATGGCTGCCCATAATAGCAGTTCTTACTTCTTGCTCTACTTTATTTATAACAGGTTAAATTTTTTGCAATCCGTGCAAACCAATCTTCTCAATTAGCTCTCTGTTAGTTGGCATAGCCTGCTTAAGCTGTTGTATAAATTTTTGATTTTTCTCAACATATTTTTTCGCTAAGTGGCTATTGTTAAAGCGTTGTTGAGTACTGCGTTGCTGGGTTTTAAACCCCATACCGTACAGTACATATTGCCAACTGGCCGAGCCAAAAATCTCTTCCACTTGAGGGAAATCATGCCGTGAAGGCGCTTGGTGCTCCCATAGTGTCATTAAATTTTGTAGCGATTCCGGAATGGTTTCAGGCTTACAGTTATCTACCCAGTATTCACTATCTGTACGTTGCGTTAAAATGTAATGCAGTTTTAAAAACTCAATAATTCGCTGCCACCGATAGTGAAAACGCTGATTAAAACGCGCCGCTACAATGGGCATCGCTGCTTTGGTTGCGGGTAAATCTTCACTGATCAATGCCGCGCTCATTTCAACTAACATTAAAGCCGACGCCTCTAATGGCTCAATAAACCCCGCCGCCATGCCTACCGCAACACAGTTTTTATGCCAAAAATTTTCTCGATGTCCTGGGTTAAAGTGTATTTTACGCGGTTGGCTGTTATCGGCTGTTTGTTTATTGGTCGTGTCTTTAATGTAGTGGTACAGCTCGTCTTCGGCTTTTTGCTGTGTGGTATGTGCACTTGAATACACCGCGCCTACACCACGGCGTGAAGGTAGGCCTATATCCCAAATCCAACCCGCCGACTGCGCAGTGGAAATGGTATGCGATGCAATCGGATCGTCTTTTTGTAAATAAGGAACATGGCAAGCAAGAGCGGTATCGTTAAACAAAATATGCTTTTTGTCGATAAACGGCACACCGTAATGGCCGCTAAGCAGCAGCGCTTTAAAACCCGAGCAATCTATAAATAAATCGCCGTCAATATTGGCGTTATTGGCTGTTTGAATTGATGCAATATCGCCGTTTTCAGCACTGTTAACGCCTGTCACATGGTCAATAATATGCTTAACGCCTAGCTGGGTGGTGCAGTGTTTTTGTAAAAAATCACCCAGTTTGGTGGTGTTTAGGTGGTAAGCATAATTCGCCACTGCGCCGTATTCAGGCGTCGATATTTGTTTAGGGGCCAAGCCTTGTTCGCATAGCTCAGCCTGAAAATTAACAGCTTGCGCAAAAGGGATATCGCTATTATGTTGTTGCCAGTAGCTGGCTAAATCGGTTTTGGTGTAACCATCGGGTATGACTAGCGGGTGGTAATAATAGTCGTCGTCTTTACCTGTGACCCATTTTGAGAATTTTGCACCTTGTTTAAAGGCGGCTTCACATTCTTTAAATAAGTCGGCTTCGCGTATACCCATTTTACTTAATGTGTTACGCATGGTGGGCCAAGTGCCTTCACCTACCCCCATGGTTTTCACATCGGGTGATTCAATCAAGGTGACACGAATACCGCCTTCCTCAAAGGCGTTATGCTCGGCGGCAATCACACCTGCGGTTAGCCAGCCAGCCGATCCGCCACCAACAATCACAATGTTTTTTATGGGTGCATGCATGTTTCTTGCTCCTGTATATCGGCCTTGCAGTAATGTGCGATAAAATCTTTATGGCTCGGTATTTTTGCGACGTTTTGCTTAACGTGTGTATCTATTGATGTCAAAAAACGCGCCAGTTCATCGCGGCTCATGGCATCCACAATTTGATGATATTGCTTGGGCACTAAGCCCTGGCCAATGGCTACTTGTGTCCATGAGTCTATTTTAAATAGCTCGGTATCGTTTAGCATTAAGTTCCCTGTCTCGCTAAACAAATTCAGCTTATGCTGTAATGTTTGAGGTATATCCATAGTTTGGCAATGCGCCCAGAAAGGGTCACTGTGGCGTTGGTTAACATGGTAATGCAGCACGAGAAAATCACGAATACGCTCCATATCTATTTTTGTTTGCTGATTAAACTCATCCACTAAGGCGTCGCTATGTTCCTTGCAGGGAAATAACCGAATAAAACGCAGCAGCTGCGACATAATTAAATGTATTGATGTCGACTCGACCGGCTCCATAAATCCGCTTGCTAAACCAATGGCAATACAGTTTTTGTTCCATGATTTTAAACGGCGGCCTGTTTCATATTTAAACGCGCGCGGCTCGGTTATAGGCTTGCTTTCTAGGTTACTTAATAGCGCGTCTAATGCTTGTTCGTCGCTGGTGTAGCGGCTGCAATACACTAAGCCATTGCCCACACGGTGCTGCAATGGAATGCGCCACTGCCAGCCAAAGGGGTGGGCAATAGCTTGGGTGTACGGGCGCATGTTGTCGGTACTTTCTGTTTGCACTGCAACGGCGCTATCGCAGGGCAGTACATGTTGGTAGCTTTCAAAGCCAGTATGCAGGGCTTGTTCTATAAGCCGCGCTGCAAACCCTGTGCAATCAATAAAGTAATCGCCCTCGATGGTTTGTCCGTTTTCTAATGTCAGTGATTCAATAAAGCGTGTAGTGGGGTGAAGGTTAACATGGTGTATTTTCCCTTCGATATGTTGCGTGTTGTTTTTTTCGGCTAGCGCTTTTAAAAACTGTGCATATAAACCTGCATCTAAATGGTAGGCATAATTGACGCCTGCGTTATCTGAACCCAGCATACGTCCCTGTAGGGCGGCTTCGTGCTCTAAACAGTATTTGCCAAACGGGGCGGCAATATTATGTTGTTGGCCTTTTACCCAAAAATGATGAAAATCACAGGCCCAGCATTCTTTGCCTGTTGCGCCAAACGAGTGAAAATAGCTGTGGTTTGCTTGTTTCCAGTTTTTAAATTCGATGCCTAGCTTAAAAGTAGATTGGGTTTTGCGCATAAAGTCTTGCTCATCTATGCCCAATAATTTATGAAAAACACGCAGTTGTGGGATAGTGGCTTCGCCGACACCAATCCGGCCAATTTCTTGTGACTCAATGAGTGTCACATTCACTGTTTTTCCAAGCAGTTTTGACAATGCCGCGGCCGCCATCCAGCCTGCGGTGCCGCCACCTGCAATAACCAATTTTTTAGGGGAGTTTTCCATGTGAGTTCCTTTGGTGCGGTGCTTGGGTTAGTATTTTTTTAGATTTTTTTAGATTTATATTTTGTTGCTGATTTTTTTAATTTACTACTGGAGCAGCTGAAAAGAATACCCCTGCGTATGTGGCACGCTGTAAATATATCCCTATACGCTCTGCGTCGGCCTCATACTCAGGGATATTCTTTCTTTGTGTCTTGTTAATAAAGGCCAGTTTTATTACTGAAAGTATTATTTTTTTAGTTGTGCCAAATGTTCAATATTTTTTAGTGATGCGGCAATAAAAAAAGCGGCCTGTAAGAAGTTATCTTTGTTCAGTAAAAATAAAGTTTCAGCCGATAAATCACGTAAGCTTTCTTGATTAATAGAATAATATTTGTCTACGACAATTTCTTGGTTGTCGCGCTTTACGGTTACCGAAAAAGCAGAAATTAAATTGTGTACTAAAAATGCACTGATCATTTTTTTATCTTGTTCAATACCAATATGTAAATCAGCTAAAAGGGAGTTTATATTTTGTGTGAATTCACTGGGCGTGTTGTTATCGGTAAAGAGTTGTGTGCCGTTATCATTACTTACAGCAATATGCTGGGTGTCGATGCCAACAACGGGGTAGGGTTTACCGTTTTTTTCTTGCATGCCAATCAAAAAGGGGCCGCGCGCAATGGTGGCGGGCTTGTAGTTAGCTTGCCATGCTTGGTTGTGCAAGTAGAGATTTTCATTGTTTGCCAAGCCTAATAATACGCAGGTATAAAATTCACCGGTTTGCGTATTTTTTTTAAAAACAATTACGTATTCTTTTTGTGCTGTGGCAATTTCTTGTGGGGTAAGTGGTGTATCTGATTGTTGTGCATTTTCACTAATAAGTGCATGGGGGTTCACTTTTAATGCAGCGTGTTTATCGGGGTGTAAAATATCAAAGTCAGGCATAGTGATAACCTTATGGTGAAATAAATAACAATAGAGGTATGTTAAACCGGTGTTCTCAATAATCTAAAAGGCTTTAACTTGCTACAAAGTAACTTTGATAACAAGTTAAAGCACGTACTTAAAGTACCATTCAAAAGATGAATTAAAGAACTATTTAATGTGGCTTAGCAATTTAATGTGGCTTAGCAATTAAAAACTATAGCGCGCACCAATTTGGTAGCGTGGGCCTAAAATTTCTAAGCGGCGTAACTGTGATTCATAGCGGTTGTATTGTCTGGCATCTTCACCTGTTACGTTTAAGCCTTCAAACGAGACACTCAGGTTATCGTTAATTTGGTAACCAATGTTGAAGTCAAGTTGCGCATAGGCTTCGGTAAAGCGTGGCTCGTTAGCGTTTGTTCTTGCTGCATCTAAGAAGTCATCGCGCCAGTTATAGGCAACACGTGTTTGAATGTTGTTTTTCTCGTACATTAAAACAAGGTTGGCCGAGTCACTGATACCTGCAATCGCAAACTGTGTGGCTGTTGGATCACCGTTTACATCAAACTCGGTGTCGGTATCCACCATGGTGTAGTTAGCCATGACACCAAATCCTGTTTCACCAAAGAAGTGCTGTACCGCAAGTTCGATACCATCAATGCTGCCTTCAATATTCGCGGCAGGAATAGACACGTCAAATTGCGATAAAGCATCACCGGCTTGACCAACCACATCAACATCTGTTTCAAACTGCTCAGCTGAGCGGTCATCAAAAGGCACACCAAGCTGGTTAGCCGCCACTTGAGTAAACAGGTTGGTATCGGTAAGTGGAATACCCTGTGCCGCTAAATCGGCAATGGCTTGTTGTGCACGTGGGCCATTGGTGGGGTCAAGTAAGCCAAATGCTGACTCAGTAACACGTGATGTACCGGGGAAGTTTTCAACATCTTTTTTAAAGTAACCGACCGAAGCGTAACTGGTCTCGCCAAAATACCATTCAAGCGATAAATCCATATTGGTTGATTCAAGGGGTCTTAAGCCCGCTTCACCACGTTGCGCACCACCTAAAATACTACCTGGAATAACTGTAGGCAAGGTTGGGCCAGATAATCCAGAGATACCAATACCCAGTTTTTCATAGGTTTGACGCGCAATGGTTTTACCGTATGAGAAACGTGCTTTAACGTTATCGTAAAATTCCCAATCTAAATCTAAGTTAGGTAAAAAATGGTGGTAGCTTGCGCTTTCAGATAGTGATGTGCGCGCTCCGTCTTCGGGTGTGGGAATGTTAAAGTCGTTGTTACTTTGCCATACCACATCCTGCGGTTCTACCACTATGGCAGAAGAGCGAATACTGGTTGACTCGTAACGTGCGCCCACCAAAATATTTAATGGCTTGCCTGCTAATTCGGTTGCGCGGTCGTACTGCACAAAAACAGACGAGACATCTTCTTCGATGGTGCGGTTAGTACCATCGTTAGGGTTAACTTGCCAAGGTAGATCAGCATTATCTGATAACACTTCACCAATGGCTGCGGCATCGCCACTAAAACCTTGTGTTAGTGGTTGTGCGGTGCCATCACTCACGCCATCAAAATAGGCTTGGTTAGATGATTGCGTGCTGTAGCCATCAAACAGTGATGCATAGTTAATGGGCTCTAATAATTCAGGGGGAACATCGCCCGGCGTGGTCACACCCCAGCCGCCTTCAAGTGTTTGTTGGTAAAATGACGAACGCGAATTGTTGGTCATGTTGCGACGCTCTATACCAAAATCGATGCTGCTATCTTCATCAAACTCAAACGAACCATTTAACTGCATTTGGGTGATGTCGGTCTCGGCGCGGTCATTATAAATTTGTCTAACGGCCGAACCCACTTCGCTTTTATCCAGTACGCCATTGTTGTTATAGGCGGTACGGTCGGCAGCAGGGTCAATACCTGGGCCATCGTCAAAATCAACTAACAGCACGGGGAAGTCGCCTGTAAAATCGACACCTTGGCCGCGTGATACATTCGAGCCAAGACCAATGTTGATCCAGTTACCAAAATCGGCATCGGGTAAGCTGCTTGCGCTAGCATCATGGAAATCTAATTCTAGGGTGAGTTGATCTGTTACCAACCACTCAAAGTTTAAGCCTAGTGCTTCGTTTTTATTAACTTGGTTTTGCTGTTGCAGTGCTAAGCCAATATCGCGCGGGTTATTATCGCGGCGTTCTTCCCAGTAAAGGGCGGGGGCGGCAACGGGGTTGTTGTCAAACTGTACATCACTTTTAAAGCTATCTGACATCCACGCCGATAGCTCAGAGCGGCTTTCAAATAAATCTTGCTCAGAGTAAGTGTAATCTAACGTGGTGGTAACGTTCTCGGTCGATTTAAACTGCACCACAACTTGGGCGTTAGTACGCTCGCGCTCGCGGTCGGCATGAAAGTAACGTAAATCAGAATGAATAGCGCGCAGCTGGCCAATATCGGGTGCATTCGTAATGGCTAATGGCGCGCCCGATGAGGCTTCTGTTGGGCTTTGCGGTAATGTACCGTCAAAGGCGGCGGTATTCCAATTACTCACAAATGCACCGCTTGCGCCACTGTCGCGTTTTTGGTGTGTGAAATTTAAGCCAAAACCGATGCGGTCATCGTCATCTGTCCAGCTAAATAAACCAAACACTTCGGGTGTAATATCGTCGCCAACACGGTTTGTGGTGTCGTTAACCAGTTTAATACCGCCGGTTAAGTTTAAGCCTGGCTTATCGAAGGGGCGAGCTGTTTTAATATTAATGGTTGCGCCAATGCCACCGCTGGCAATATTCGCTTTACTGGTTTTGTACACTTCAACTGCGCTCACACCTTCAGATGCAATGTTTGACATATCAAACGCGCGTGATGTTGAGTTACCGCCACCATTTTGTGGCAGCGATGTGGCTGGCATAATACGGTTATTAAGCGTGACCATATTGGCGTCGGCACCAAAACCACGTACGGTTACCTGGCTGCCTTCGCCGTTATTTCGGCTAATAGACACACCACTAATACGCTGTAGAGATTCGGCTAAGTTATTATCGGGGAACTTACCAATATCTTCCGTGCTAATAGAGTCAACCACGCCACGTGATTCTCTTTTAACATCCATAGACGCCTGTACTGAAGCACGGATACCGGTGACTAACACTTCTTCAATATTTTCTTGTGCATACACACTTGTTGACGCGATAAAAGCCATAGCGCTAACTAATGTTTTTTGTTTAAACATACCGTTATTTTTCATTTTTAGTTCCTTAAAATGATTTTTTACTAGGCCGTTATTATTATTTTGGCCTCTCCTGTGATTGCATATATATGCAGTGCGCACAATACAGGTGTTTATTGTGATGTTAAACAATGACGGGATCTGCAGGTCAATCATCTATTGAAATGTTACTGCGAGTGTTACCGTGTTATCTATTTTGTAAAAGTGATTAGAAAGGTAACAGGCAAAGCTTGCTTAACGTGTTTACAAAAGTGGTTTTTTATGAAAAAAAAGAATATGTTAAATGTTAATTTGTACGCCATAGTGAGGATTTTATTAAATATACCTAGGGAGCTTCTGGTTAACCTTGTGGCATCTCTGACTTTTAGAACGTTTTGCTGTTTAGGCGGCTGAGAGGGCGGGCTGGTTGCCCTTTGAGCGAAGTCAACGCAGAGACGCTACGAGGTTAATCAGAGGCTCCCTAGCTTTTGGGTGTACGTGCTACCGCATAAAATATAACAGTTTTTGCGCCATTATTTTTGAGTAGGCTACTGATAATGTGTGCTGTGGCTGTTGTGGTAACCACATCGTCAATAACAATAATGTGTTTATCTTTAATGTTTTTTTGTCTGTTAATGCTCATGCTATGTTCTAGGTTTTTAAGCCGTGCTTTTCGGCTTAACCCTTTTTGTGTGTGCGTGATTTTATTTTTAATTAATAAGTTGGGTTGATAACAGCGCATGATATCTTTAGTTAAAGGGGCTATTTTTTCCTGCGTGCTGTTTATGGCATTTTTGACGCTACTTTTCTTCACGTTGTTTATCATGCTTTTTATCACAGATAACGCCATAATATGGGCGGGGTTGTATTGTCGGCTTAGCCATTTAGTGGGGTGGATGGGCACGCTGGTAATGAGCGTATTGCTAGTTAATATGGTGTGTTTGAAAAAAGCGTTGGCAAGTTCATGCCCTAAGTGCTGGGCAATAGCTGGTTGATTTTTTTCTTTGCAGCTATTAATAATGCTATCGAGCGGGTAGCCGTAAAGGTAAAGACATTTTATAGCATCGTAGGTAGGCGGGAACTTTAAGCAGCTAGCGCATAGTGCTGCATGCTGACTGTCGCTGTGTTTATTAGCACCGTTCATACTTTTGTTGTTCTTATTTTCACCGTCCTTACTTTTGTCCTTCTTGTTTTCGCTATATATACTCTGATTGTTACCACGTGCGGTTTTGATGGGGGTGTTCGCTTCCTCTAACGGGATGGCGCATTGTTCACATGCATGATTTAACCTAAGAGTATCTAAGTAAGGCTGGCATTGTTTACATAACCAAATATTTGTTTGGTGGTTGTGGTTTTTAATCGTTTGATGGCATAAGGTGCAACACTTTGGCAATGCAACGTTAACAAGCCGTAAAGCAAAGCTATACATACGTTTAAGCATGCTGTGCTTATCTAAAAAGGTGTACGGCATAACGTTGTAAACCTTGTACGAGCATTTCAGTTGACAGTGGCGCGTAACATTACTATTGTGGCTGCTTTTATTGAATGTATCTTTAAATACTAGCACGCATCACACAGAGGGTTTTATGAGTCAGTCATTAAGTCAAGAAGTACGCAGCGATTGGGCGCGCAAAGAAGTCGAACAATTATTTGCACTGCCATTTAGTGACTTAATATTTAAGGCTCAAACCGTTCACCGTGAGCACTTCAACCCTAACGAAGTGCAAGTCAGTACCTTGTGCTCGATTAAGACCGGTGCCTGTCCAGAAGATTGTGCCTACTGCCCGCAAAGCGCCCGCTACGATACTGGCCTTGAGCGCGAAAAACTCATGGCCGTCGAGCAAGTATTAGAAGAGGCCAAAGCTGCAAAGGCATCCGGCGCAACGCGCTTTTGTATGGGTGCAGCATGGCGCTCCCCTAAGAAAAAAGACATGCCGTATGTCACCTCGATGGTGCAAGGCGTGAAAGAGCTGGGCCTAGAAACCTGCATGACATTAGGCATGGTCGATGAAGACCAAGCCAAAACCCTGGCCGACGCGGGCCTCGATTACTACAACCATAACCTCGATACCTCGCCTGAGTTTTATGGTGAAATTATTACCACACGTACGTATCAAGACCGCCTAGAAACGCTTAATAATGTGCGTATTGCCGGCATGAAAGTGTGCAGTGGCGGCATTGTGGGTATGGGTGAGCAAGAGTCTGACCGCGTAGGTTTACTTATGCAGCTCGCGAACATGACGCACCATCCAGAATCGGTGCCTATTAATATGCTTGTGCGTGTTGAAGGTACGCCGTTGTCTGATCAAGCCGAGCTCGACCCGTTTGATTTTATTCGTACTATTGCCGTTGCCCGTATTTTGATGCCTAAATCGCACGTGCGTTTATCGGCGGGCCGCGAAGATATGAACGATCAAACCCAGTCTCTGGCCTTTTTAGCAGGCGCGAACTCTATTTTTTACGGTGAAAAATTATTAACCACCGCCAACCCCGAAGCCAATAAAGATATGCAGCTGTTTAAGCGTTTAGGTGTTAACCCTGAATCGCGCGAAGAGCAGCATACTGAGCAAGAGCAAGCAGCGGCCATTGCCAAGCAGCTAGATGCACAGGCCAATGCCCATGTTTTTTACGATGCCGTGCAATCGTAATTTTACGCTAACGTTTATTTAATCTGATCCGTCGCAGGCTCCCGCCTGCGCGTGTGCTCTTATGTCATTTGAAGCCTTTCTTGATCGTACCCTTAGTGAGAAAAAAGCCCAAAACCGTTATCGCGCGCGTTATACCGTGCGTAAAGAAGAGGGCGTACTCACGTACCTTGAGGGTGTTACTCAGCCACTGATTAATTTCTGCTCTAATGATTACTTGGGTTTAAAGCAGCACCCTAATAGTGTGATGGCTGCAAAATCTGCATTAGATGAGTTGGGTACAGGCAGCGGTGCATCGCACTTGGTGTGTGGGCACAGTCATTATCACCATGCCTGCGAAGAGCGTATTGCGAGCATAACGGGCCGTGAAGCCGCCTTGTTATTTTCGACGGGTTACATGGCTAACATGGGGGTGATCAATGCGCTGCTCACCAAACATGATGAAATTTTTCAAGATAAGCTTAACCATGCCTCGCTGATTGATGCCGCGCAGTTAAGCCGCGCCACGTTTACCCGCTATAAGCATAACGATATGGCGCATCTAGAGGCAAAGTTATGCGCATCTCAGGCGCAAAAAAAGCTGGTGGTGGTCGATGGCGTATTCAGTATGGATGGCAACGTGGCCAATTTACCGGCGCTAACCCAATTATGCCAACGCTACAATGCTTGGTTGATGGTAGATGACGCCCACGGGTTTGGCGTGCTAGGTAAGCAGGGCGCTGGCGTACTGAGTGAGTACAATATAAGCCAACAAGACGCCCCCATTTTAATGGGCACTTTGGGCAAAGCCGCAGGCAGCTTTGGTGCCTTTATTGCAGGCTCTCAGGCGTTAATCGACACGCTTATTCAGTTGTCGCGCAGTTATATTTATACCACGGCGTTACCGCCCAGCGTGGCCGCAGCCAGCCATGCAAATATGGCGCTATTTAGCGAAGAGCCGCAGCGCCAATCGCACTTGCATGCGCTTATTACACTCTTTAAAGCGCAGTGCGCAAAAAGTAATATTACATTGCTGCCGTCATCGACTGCGATACAACCTTTAATAGTCGGCGATGAAAAGCGCACCATGGCGCTGGCCGCGTATTTGCACAAAGCAGGGTTTTGGGTTGGCGCGATTAGGCCACCCACGGTGCCTGTTGGCACCTCAAGATTACGTATTACCTTAAGCGCAGCTCATTCGTTTGAGCAGGTTAATGCACTTATTGCGGCATTGGTGGCTGGGCTAAATAGCCAGAGTTAGTGGCTAAAAAGAGTCACGGTTAAAAGTGACTGTAAATGGTCACTGAAATAGATCGCTGAAACAGATCGCAGACATGCGCCGCTGCGTTATAAGCAGGGTCTAGCCATCAGTGCATCAACTCATCATTCGTACACCGCTAAGTGTTGTCGATATCATTTAAACGGTTATTTTTACAAGGCAAACAATGAATATCATATCATTCATCCCCCTATTTTTAGCTGCCGCAATGATAGCGATGGCGGCGGTGTTGCATCTTAAATTTTTAGGTAAGTATTGGCGCGCAGTATGGATTAACTGCTTAATATTTACTTTACCTGTGCCGGTGCTTGTTTATGGTGTTGGCCCTGTTTATTTAACGCTTCATCCCGTTTCGGGTGAAGAATTAAATAAGCTGGTGGTGTTGGCAACAATAACGGCCTTTGCCTTTATTGCCACTTTGTTTATATCCATATTTACTGGGCTTATTGTTAAAATATGGGTAGATCGGCGTGGGCGATTGACCGCATAGCCGTTAACTTTTACATTTTTTATGTATAGCTTTATTTACCTTAATCACGATGACCCGCTAGTTATAGCCCAAAACATAAGACCGCCATGACGCATTCAAAACCCTTGCAAAACCAGTCGCAGCTAAAGCCACAGCTAAAGTCGCAACAACAGCCACAAAATCAGCAAGCATCAAATGGTGTATAAAGCATGCAGATAAAAAATATTCCAGCTAATAGTATGCCTGCGCAACATGTGCTTATTCAGCAGTATGTGGCAGCGGTCTATCTTAATGGCCAACGTGAAGAACATAGCCATCAAACGCTACATACCCAATTACAAAACGGTTTGCCCACCTTAGTGATGGTGCACGGTTGGGGAGCAGACCACCGCTGCTTTTTGCCGTTGGTGGCGTCACTTACCCGCTGTAATGCAGTGTTAATTGATTTACCAGGGTTTGGTAACAACACCTTACTTGAGCAAGATCACTACCGTGTAAGTGCCCATATTACAGCGTTTTTGCCCGCTATTAGCGTGTTAGTGGGGTGGTCGCTAGGTGGCATGCTGCTGCCTATTATTGCCAAGTATGCCGAGCAAAATAACAAAACAGTCTGTGGTGCGATTAGCGTGGCGGCAAATACGCAATTTGTGCAAACTCCAGAATCTGCGTGCGCAGATAATGTACAAACAGCAAGCAGACAAACAAATCTTAATCAAAAAAATACGCTTAACACTATGCCCTATGAGCACGCCATGGACGACGCGCAATACACCGCCTTTGTTGATGCGTTTACGCATACTCCACAGGCATTACTCAAGCGCTTTTACCGCACACAAACACAAGGCGATGCCAACGCGCGCGCAGTAAAAGCCACTCTTATGGCGTGCGCGCCTGATTTTACAGATTTATCTGATGCCGTTACTAACAAGCAACATGACGCATGGCTGCACGCCTTATTATGGTTGTCGCGTATTCATCACACACCCTACTTGGCGCAGTCAACGTTGCCCATGCTACATATATTGGGGCAGCATGATGCGCTGGTGCCTTGTGCTATTGCGGGTTATTTTGATGAAGCAATGCATCACCAAACCGTTATTTTACAAGAGGCCAGCCACGCCCCGCATATCTCTAACCCTTCTTTAGTCGCGCAGCATATAACAGGGTTTTTACATCGTGTGTTAGGTGTGAACCACATAGATAAAACACAATTGGCGCGCTCGTTTGGGCAGGCAGCCACGCACTATCACCAAGCCGCTTTTTTTCAAAAAGATATGGCACAGGCCTTATGTAAGCAAGCGTGTAAGCAAGCGTGTGAGCAAGAAGGCGAGCTAACGGGTATAGGGGTTGACCTAGGCTGCGGCACGGGTTTTTGTAGCGATATATTACAACGCCGTATTGATGCGAACGCGTGTAAAGCGGCCTTGAGCCAAACAGCCTTGAGCCAACAAGCAGCCTTGAGCGAACAAACAGCCCCCAGCCAATTAATCGCATTAGATATTTCAATGGGCATGTTAGAGCAAGCGCGTAAGCAGCTTGCGCAGGGCAGTGGCAGCACGAATACCACTTTCAATCCTACTTTAAACCCGATTTCCAACCTTGATTTAAATCCCAGTACCCACGCACCCGTATTTCTCTGTGCCGACATAGAGCACTTGCCGTTTAAAGCTAATAGCATCGATTATTTTATTTCAAATATGAGCATGCAATGGTGCGACAACTTAAGCGCACTATTTAATGGGGCTTACCAAAGCTTAAAGCCGGGCGGCCAATTTAGCTTTACCACGTTAGGCCCTAAAAGTTTATACGAGCTAAAAACCGCATGGCAGCAAGCCGATAACGCACAGGGTAAAGCAACGCAACACGTGAACGATTTTCACAGCCAAGCCATTGTTGCAACGCACGCAAAACAAGCAGGCTTTACTATAGAGTATGCACAAAGCCGTGCGCATAGTGTCGAGTACCCCAGTGTAAAGGCGTTATTGCTAGATTTAAAACGTGTAGGTGCACACAATATGAGCAGCCAACAAACGCAAGGTTTAATGGGTAAATCCCATTTTAGTGCAATGTTGCACGCATATAATACTTTTAAGACGCCTAAATCGACCTTTCCTTTAACGTATGAGATGCTTTTCTTTACCTTAAAAAAGAATTAGCACCCTAATAGTGCGTAAATGATTCCTTGAAGAGTTTATGCCTTTCTTTTGTGCTTTTCTCTTTTGGGCAAAGCGTTAAAAGTGCCTGCACGCCCACGGTAATAATAACACTCACCCCTCTTACACCCTTAAATTTCCGTGTTTTTAGCTTCTAAAATAGAATTTTTTATACGTATATCGCTATTGGCTTTAAAAATGCATAGAGCTATGCCAGTTACATATAAAAATTATTTTTGGAGTCAAACATGAAAAAATTTATTAAAAAATCAGGCATGGCGCTTGGTGCAACTGTTCTTGCGTTTAGTGCATACGCTACGCAAGCCGCCGAGACGATTAAAGTCGGTGTACTACATTCACTGACTGGCACCATGGCCATCAGTGAAACCACATTAAAAGATACTGTTTTAATGATGATTGAAGAGCAAAATAAAAAAGGCGGTTTGTTAGGCAAAAAATTAGAAGCTGTTGTGGTTGACCCTGCATCTAACTGGCCGTTATTTGCTGAAAAAACACGTGAGCTTTTAGCCAAAGAAAAAGTGGATGTGATTTTTGGTTGCTGGACATCGGTATCGCGTAAATCAGTATTACCTGTTGTTGAAGAGCTAAACGGTTTACTTTTTTACCCTGTACAGTACGAAGGTGAAGAGTCATCTAAAAACGTATTTTACACAGGCGCAGCGCCCAACCAGCAAGCGATTCCTGCGGTGGATTATTTAATGAGCGAAGATGGCGGCTCGGTTAAACGTTGGGTATTAGAAGGTACCGATTACGTTTACCCACGTACAACCAACAAAATTTTAGAGCAGTACTTGTTAAGTAAAGGCGTTGCTAAAGCCGATATCTCTATTAACTACACACCGTTTGGTCACTCTGATTGGCAAACACGTGTTGCTGAAATTAAAAAGTTTGGCTCAGCAGGCAAAAAGACAGCGGTTGTATCTACTGTAAATGGCGATGCAAACGTGCCATTTTACAAAGAGCTAGCTAACGCTGGTGTATCTGCACAAGACATTCCTGTGGTTGCTTTCTCGGTAGGTGAAGAAGAGCTTTCTGGTTTTGATACAAAACCATTAGTGGGTCACCTTGCTGCTTGGAACTACTTTATGAGCGTAGAATCGGATGCAAACGCCGAGTTTATTAAAGGCTGGCATACATTTATTGGCGATAAAAAACGCGTAACAAATGACCCAATGGAAGCCACATATATTGGTTTTAACGCTTGGGTTAAAGCCGTAGAAAAAGCCAAAACAACCGATGTTGATACAGTGCGTGAAGCCATGTACGGTATTAAAGTACCTAACTTAACAGGCGGTATTGCCGAAGTATTACCTAACCACCACTTTACAAAACCGGTATTAATTGGCGAGATCCAAGCCGACGGTCAGTTAGAAGTAGTATGGGAAACAGACGGCGAAGTACCAGGCGATGCATGGACCGACTTCTTACCAGAAAGCGCCAAAATTATTTCGAACTGGCAAGATAAGAAAATCAATTGCGGTAACTATAATACCGAAACAAAAAAATGTTCAGGTCAAAATCTTTAATTTTTTGAACTGATTGTAAGAAAAAATAAAGCGGCTATTTAGCCGCTTTTTTTATAAATTAATAAAAGATTTTATTATGTTTAAATTATTTATTGGTTTTGTTTTTGCGCTGTTAATAAGTGTTAGCAGTACTGCACAAGATACTGCTTTACCAAATAACGAGCAGATAGAAATACCACAAGTAGACAGAACTTTATTGCTAAATGAAGCAGTTAATGCATTAAATGCAAGCTCGTTTACTAAAAAAACAAACGCTGTTAATGCCTTAGTTGAGCTTAAAGACCCGCGCATTTTACCTATATTAAAAGGTATGCGTTTAGGGAAGTTATATAGCCTTAAAAAAAATAAAACAATAGTGCTTGCTGAAAAAGTAGAGGGCGGTTATCAATTAACGCACGCCGTCACAGGAAGCGACTTAGGTATTGCCAAATCTAATACCATCAAAAAAATACGCGTCAACAACAAGGTACGTAGTGCCTTAAGCAAGCATATTGCGATTTTAGAATTAACCTCTAGTAACACTAACGAGCGCTTTTTAGCGGCTAAAAATATTTTAAGCAACCCCGATGAGCAATTGCGCGAAGTACTGGTTGTTGCACAAAAAGCAGAACCAACACG
Organism: uncultured Saccharophagus sp.; assembly: GCA_937920545.1. Lineage (GTDB taxonomy): Bacteria > Pseudomonadota > Gammaproteobacteria > Pseudomonadales > Cellvibrionaceae > Saccharophagus. The sequence goes on along the minus strand of CAKZUG010000010.1, from coordinate 16,348 downwards.
CAAAGTAAAAGAGCTAATAAGCCTGATTATTGCGCGCTTAGATATCCAATCAAGCGATGAAAATATTCGCTTAAACGCACTGCGCGCCATGACAGGTGCCGTCGAGCCTACCGTTATTCAAGACATTAAAAAAATATTAGAAAAAGATGAAAGCGGTAACTACATAGAAAAAAGTGAAGTCGTTACTGCCATGGCAGAAGACAAATTGAGTTGGATACAAACAAAACTCGATTGGTTTAAATTTTGCGAAGACGCTATTTTTGGCCTGAGCTTAGGTTCGGTTTTATTGCTTGCTGCCATTGGGTTAGCGATTACATTTGGCGTGATGGGCGTGATTAACATGGCCCACGGCGAGATGATTATGCTCGGCGCTTACACCACGTTTGCGGTGCAGCAGTTCTTCCCCAGTTTGATGTCGTACTCGTTACTTATTGCTATTCCTATGGCCTTTTTGGTGTCGGGCTTAGTCGGCGTGATTATTGAACGTACGGTTATTCGCCATTTATACGGCAGGCCGCTCGATACACTGCTAGCCACATTTGGTATTAGCCTGATATTGCAGCAGTTAGTACGTGTGTATAACTCAAATAACGTACCCGTTGTGACCCCCGACTGGATGGCCGGGTCGCTTGAAATCAACGCCGCTTTATCGTTTACCTATAACCGTATTTATATCTTTATTTTTGCCTTAATGGTGCTGGTAGGTTTGGCGTTATTATTGAAAAAAACCTTACTGGGTTTACAAATGCGTGCCGTGACACAAAACCGTGCTATGGCCAACTCAATGGGGATTCGCTCGGGCCATATTGATGCCTTAACATTTGGTTTGGGTTCGGGTATTGCGGGTATTGCCGGTGTTGCCGTAAGCCAAATCACCAATGTTGGCCCCAACCTTGGGCAAAGCTTTATTATCGACTCGTTTATGGTCGTGGTATTTGGTGGTGTAGGTAACTTGTTAGGTACTTTCTTTGCCGCAATGGGCTTAGGTGTTGTGACTAAATTCTTAGAGCCACAAGTGGGCACTGTTGTGGGTAAAATTATGGTGCTGGTATTTATTATTTTATTTATCCAGTTTAGACCGCGCGGATTATTTGCCCTTAAAGGTCGCTTTGTCGAAGATTAATAGAGAACCTATGATGAAAAATACAGTTATATATAAATTACTACAAAACGACAAAGCCGGGCGCATTGTGTTGTCGGCACTGTTTGCATTAATGGTACTTGTGCCGTTATCAAACATGTTATTACCGCCCGATTCGTTTTTGCATGTACCCACTTACACCGTGACATTATTGGGCAAGTATTTATGTTACGCCTTGCTCGCGTTAGCACTCGATTTGGTTTGGGGGTATTGCGGTATTTTGAGCTTAGGCCACGGTGCGTTTTTTGGTTTAGGCGGCTATGCCATGGGCATGTACCTCATGCGCCAAATTGGCGACAGGGGCCAATACGGTAATGCCGATTTACCCGATTTCATGGTGTTTTTAAACTGGCAAGAACTGCCATGGTATTGGTCTGGCTTTGAAAGCTTCACCTTTGCTTTGGTCATGGTCATGTTAGTGCCGGGTATTTTAGCGTTTTTGTTTGGTTGGTTAGCGTTTCGTTCGCGCGTAACGGGCGTGTACTTTTCGATTATTACCCAAGCTCTAACCTACGCCTTAATGCAGGCGTTTTTCTTAAATGATTTTGGTTTTGGTGGTAACAACGGCCTAACCGATTTTAAAGATATTTTAGGGTTTGATATTCAGGCAAATGGCACGCGCATTGTATTATTTATGTTGTCGGCTTTTATGGTGATAGTGGCCTATTTACTGTGCCGTTTTATTATTCAAAGCAAATTAGGGCGCGTACTTATGTCGATACGCGACGCCGAAAGCCGCAGCCGCTTTTTGGGTTACCGTGTCGAGCACTACAAATTATTTGTGTTTGTTTTATCGGCCGTATTGGCAGGTATTGCCGGTGCGTTATTTGTACCGCAAGTGGGTATTATTAACCCCAGCGAATTTAACCCTGTTAACTCCATCGAAATTGTCATTTGGGTTGCCCTAGGCGGCCGTGGCACACTTTACGGTGCCATTATTGGTGCGGTTGTTGTTAACTATGTTAAATCATTTTACACCGGTGCCATGCCCGAAATGTGGCTGTTTATGCTAGGCGGTATTTTTGTTGTGGCCACCGTTTATGCCAACGCAGGCGTAATTATTGGTGTCATATTAAGCGCGGTGGTATCCAGTATTTATGCCGGCATTAGCACGCTTATTGGCAGCGAGATAAACCCCTTTGTGATGCTGTTTTTTGCTTTGGGTACATTATATATTTGTGCCAAATATTTTGATTTTTTCTGGCAAAAAAGTTTACCGTTTTTAACCACGCTGCCTCTAATAGGTAACGTGTTAAAAGAAAAAGTTGTAACGTCACACAGTGAGGTGAAATCATGAGTCATACGCCTATAAACAGCCCTAGCCGTAAAATTACCAGTATTTTGCAACTAAGTGGCGTGACCAAAAGCTTTGATGGTTTTAAAGCCATCAATAATTTATCGATTGATATTAAACCCGGCGAACTACGGGCCATTATTGGCCCCAACGGCGCGGGTAAAAGCACCATGATGGATATTATTACAGGCAAAACCAAACCCGATACCGGCGAGGTGACCTTTAAAGATGTGGTGGATTTAACCAAGCACGATGAGGCCGATATTGCCAATATGGGCATTGGCCGTAAATTTCAAAAACCCACTGTAATAGAAACACTCACAATTTGGCAAAACTTAGAGCTCGCCTTGGCCGGCCACCGCAGCATATTACAAACCTTGTTTTGGCGTTTAAACAACGACCAAGCCAAGCGCATAGACGACGTGATTGCTCTTATTGGTTTAGCAGAAAAGCGCGATGACCTCGCGGCCAATTTATCGCACGGTCAAAAGCAATGGTTAGAAATTGGCATGCTCTTTATACAAGAGCCCGAGGTACTGCTTGTAGATGAACCCGCAGGCGGCATGACCGACACCGAGACCATGGTCACAGCGCGCTTACTCAAAGAGATCAGCCAGCGCCACAGCGTCATAGTGGTTGAACACGATATGGATTTTGTCCGCGAGCTCGATTGCAAAGTCACCGTGTTACATGAAGGGTCTGTGCTGGCAGAGGGCAGCCTCGATACCGTATCGAGTAACCCACGTGTTGTTGAAGTCTACCTTGGCCGCTAAGTGCGCCCAGTTAATTTAAAAGTGAATAATTATGTTATCAGCCTCCAATATTGATTTATATTACGGCGCAAGCCAAGCCCTGCAATCGGTATCGCTTGATGCCAAACAAGCCACAGTGAGCTGTATTTTAGGGCGCAATGGCGTGGGTAAATCTAGCCTTATGCAAGCAATAACCGGCCGCCACCCCATTAAAGAAGGCACGGTCACATGGCAAGGTAAAGATATTACCCGCACCAGCGCTGCCGACCGCGCCCGCCAAGGTATTGCTTATGTGCCGCAGGGCCGTCAGATTTTTTCGCAGCTTACCGTAAAAGAAAACCTACAAACAGGGTTTGCTTGCTTACCGCGTAGCCAGCGTAAAATAGACGATGAGATTTTTGATTTATTTCCCGTGTTACATAAAATGCTACACCGCCGTGGCGGCGATTTATCCGGTGGTCAGCAACAGCAGTTATCCATTGCACGCGCCCTTATAACCCAACCAAAATTACTGATTTTAGATGAGCCAACAGAAGGGATACAACCCTCGATTATTAAAGATATACATAACGTGATAAATATATTACGTAACCGTGGCGAAATGGCCATTATCTTGGTTGAACAGTACTTTGAGTTCGCCCGCGATTTAGGCGATACCTATGCCGTCATGGACAGAGGCGTTGTAACGTTATCGGGCAATATAAGCGACATGGACGAAAAAGAAGTCCGCTCGTTTTTAACGGTTTAATAGCAAATAGCGTTTATCCGTTACTGTTAACCAAAGCTCGCAGTAAAGCTTCACCTTATAATTTCTAAACCTACTCCCCCTGTGTTTTGTGTCAACGTTACGGTATATTGCATAAAACATAGGGTTGGCTGGGCCTTTGGTGCGGTTTTTTTATCACATTTAGTATGCGGTGTGACGTATACAAATGTTAACGTTTAATATTATTGAGATATTTTTTAAGGCAAATTATTGAATGATTCAGATTAATTTAGGTTTAATAGGAGTGGTGCTAGGGAGCCTCTGATTAACCTCGTAGCGTCTCTGCGTGACCTAGAGCGGTTAATTGCTAGGCGTCTTTTGCAGCTAATGGCTGTAGCCCTTAGTAAAAAAGACAACAACGCAAGTGACTGCTCTAGGCCACGCCCTTCGGGGCTTTCAGAAAGTTCTCCTGTCTGCGTTGGCTTCGCTCGGAGGGCAACCAGCCCGCCTTTCTCAGCCGCCTAAACAGGAAAATTTTCTGAAAGCCAGAGATGCCGCGAGGTTAATCAGAGGCTCCCTAGGGGTATGCTTAACTTTTGGCGGTATGTTCTTATCTTCTAAAATTACAAATTTTTCGGGTAACACAGCCGGCCTTGCTATTGTTTCAACGGTATCTGTTCTATTAAGTATGATACCCAGTTATGGTCTGCTGATATCTCTCATTGCTACCTTTTTTTTATTAAGGCAGATTTCAAAAGAAGGTGTCATTTTGATGATGATCGTGTCTTGGGTAATGATGTTTGTCATATTAGCTTTATTGGCTAAGTTACTTTAGCGAAGTACTGTACGAAGTTAGCTTGAGGATAAAACACACAGGCGGGAATTTGTAACTACTTTAGGTAAAATCAGGCTGGTGTTACTGGGTATGCTTATAGCCGCATATATAATGCTGACTGTCCTTGCCAAAGATAGTTTTCCTAACGCGTTGATTTTTTATTTGGTTCTAGGGCTTGGCTTTGTGGCCATGTTAATTATTGTACGTACTTTGAGCTCTGTCTTGATAAACACTAAATCTGAGTAAGTCATCTGCACGGTGAAGCAGTATTTTTTTCTTAAAGTTTAATTGGTTGGATGCTAACCCTATGTGTCACACCAGTTAACCCGCACAGGGAAACTGCCACCTTTAACGAGGCCGACTTATAAACAAGTCACAAATAAACAGTACCCAAACCTCTGCTCACAAGCAAAATAAAATTTTTATTTTGAAAGGTTATCTTACACAGGGTGCTTATTTTAAGTGATCGGCTAGTGGGCCAATATTGCCGACAAACAGGTGTGTACCTCTAACAATAAAATTAGCATACGCATAAAATTTCTTCGCGAATATATATTCTTACTTAGAGATGGGTAAAAATATATTTGGTATGAAATTCGACTCTGGCTGTTTTCCAGAAATCAAAGATATGACCGAGAGAGGCGTAGCACTGTTTAATTAGGGTTACTCTCATTTTAAAGACAATTTCAAAGCTGAACGTCTTAAGCGGGGTTTATGGTTGTCGATTAAAAAAATATGCTCTAAAAGCATCATAGCGAGTAAGTAAAATCGCGTTATTTAATACCTTATTTCACCGTGAACCTCAATAAATTAAATGCTTGTGTACTCGCGTTCTGATAACCCTCCCCTTCTTTACCTAGTGAGTATTAAGTATGAATGCCGTGGTTTAATGTTTATTTTTTCATTACTTAAGGGGTGCCTGCGAGGTTTTTTCTATGAGTTTGTGTGAATTTTATTCTTTTGTGATGAAAGTTCACCACTATTTCTGATATAAAGGCCCGCTCAAATCATTGAAATGTTTAAGCAGTATTTAACAATATGTGTATATGAATCTATTTTTATTATTTTAATAAATAGTTTTGCACATTTTTGATGCATTTTTATGATACGAATTCACTATACAAAAATAGGGTGTTTTATGCAAAAACGATTAAATATAAAGGCCATCGCAATCAGTATTGGTATGGCTATAAGCCTACCTGTATTGGCTATTACGGGTAATGATCCAGGTCGCTCTGGCCCATATGATGTAAGGTCTGAGAAGTATAATTTGGGCGATAGCGTTGTAAAGGTACGTAATTTTAGCGAGCGAGTAGAAGCACAAGGTATTGTGCACTTTCCTGTTTTGGCGCGTGGCGATAACACAAAAATGCCTGTTATTATGATCACGCATGGCCGTTTTGACTCTTGTTTTGCATTAGGCGCCTCACCTAATGGTGACGGTGATAGTGAAGAGATTGACGAAAATGATCCTGATTTTGCTGCGATTCAAGCCGAGCGCGAAAATAACGCAAGGCAAAGAGATCGCGACGGGCAAAATCAAGATGAAGACGAGCTGTTAAACGAAGATGAAGATGAGCTGCTTAACGAAGGTGATGAAGGTGACTTTTCAGAAGATAATCAAGATGCCGCGTTTGATTTTGGTTGGCCTTGTGCGGAAGGTTTTGAGCCTTACCCTCAGTATTTGGGGTTTAACTATTTAGCCGAGCATTTAGCCAGCCAAGGTTTTTTTGTGGTGTCAATTGCCTCTAATGGCATTAACGGTCAAGAGCTACCCGATTCGGACCAGCCTCTTGATAACGGTTCTAGCTCTCGCGCCGAATTAATGGATTACCATTTGGGTATTTGGCGTGCGTTTAATAACCGTAATGCTGGCCCTTTAAAGGGTGAGATTAGGTCTAACCTAAGAAATAAGCTCGATTTTAGCCGAATAGGTTTGCTCGGGCATTCACGTGGTGGTGATGCCACCCTTGCTTTTTTACGGTTAAACGATACAAAAACAACCGGTAAGTACCGTATTAGAGCCGTTATGCCTGTTGCATCAACGTATGCTTTATCTTTACCTGTTATTGAAACCAGCACAGCTGTGATCACCGCGTATTGTGACGGCGATGTGAAAAACGCACAAAATGTGGCTATTTTTGATAAAGCGTTGTACCCCGTTAAAGAAAATACAGGCCCTGTTTTTGCAAACAGGCAAGATTTAAATGGCAACAGTAGGCACCCTCACTTTATGTATTTAATGATGGGCGCCAACCACAATTTCTTTAACTCTGTTTTAACTTTTGGTGGTCATCCCGCTACCCCAAGAGAAAACGATTGGACACACAATAGCGACCCTTTCTGTGGATTGCGCTCTGATAATAATGGCCGATTTTCTCCTGCTAAGCAGCGCGCAGCGTTAAAAGCCTATGCCGGTGCGTATTTTAATACCATGATGATGGGCGAAGACGAAGCTGAAAAAAACTTACCCATATTAACGGGTGATGTTAACCCCCCGCGTGCGTCGCGTTTAACCAAAAACGATATTCATGAATCGTTTCATATGCCAGCAAGAAACCGCTTAGATATAGATCGTGTGGGAACTGCGTCAGACCTTGTTGATAACGGCGAAAGTGTACGCCGTAATGATTTAGGCGGCGCTGTACGTAAATCTCGCACCATGCGTTTATCGGTGTGTAACGAGAGTTTTGAAGTGCAAGATTCTTGTATTTCAAATGAATCTGTTTTTGGTGAACGTACACGACAGTTAGCCCATAACCGTTATGCCTTTGGCGATAGCGGATTATTGGGTGGCCGCGGTAGCGTAATGCTGGCCCTTAACTGGAATAAAAACAGAGCGTATTACGAGACTGACTTACGTCGCACCGATGCTCGCTCATACGACTTGATAACGTTTAGAGCTGGCTTAGATTTCACCTCTCACCCACGGGGCGAAGCGGTAAAAAGTATGCGTGTAACGTTAACCGATATCAACGACAACGCCGTTACGGTAAATATCGATAACACTGAAGCGCTTTACTTTCCACCGGGCAGTGAAAGGTTAACATCGCAAGATGATAACGGCGAAGTGGATGATCCTATTTTACCTAAATCTATTTTAAGCACGGTAAAAGTATCGCTACAAAAATTTAGAGGGAAAGGTTTAGAGATGCGTCATTTAAAATCAATGCGTATTACGTTAAACAATAATGATGAAGGTGCTATGTTTATTTCAGATTTAGCCTTTGTTACGCTACCTGAAAAATTTTAGACGGTTAATTTTGATCACCGAAACCCAGCTTAAGGCTGGGTTTTTTTTGCTTTTTATTCAACTAGTTGTGATTAAAAGCGCCTTAATGGACACCAAGGGAGCTGATTTATCTGTTTTGGTTTTACTGATCGTTTGTGCATAATCGGTTAGAGTATCAAAGCCCTAGCCATGCTTGCTAAAAAAATACTTATACTGTCTATAACGCTTATACTGTCTATAGAAAGGCTTTAAGTAGATGGGTGAAAAACATACAAGAGTTGGCTTTGTTAGCCAGACTTGCTACCTACGTTTCTATCTTTGTTGCCTATCTTTACGGCTTACCCTTACTGCTTAATTCTCTAGCTAATTTTAGTTTGCATCTTAACTATTATGAAATAGTGCCCTTTAAGTATATTCTTACCGTAGTACATAGCGTATTTTTTTAATTAGCCAATAGGATATAAAGTTACCGTGGATACAACACAAAAAAATGTTTTATTGTTTGATTTAGATGGCACGCTTGTAGATAGCGCGCCCGATTTAGCACTGTCAGTGAACAAAATGCTAAGTGATTTAGGCCGCCCTAATTTTAGTGAAGATGAAATACATGGCTGGGTAGGTAATGGCGCAAGGGTACTGACTGGTCGCGCGTTATCTGGGTCAATTGATATAGATGAGTCATTAACGGCTAACGAAATTGACGATGCATTGGTGCTCTTTTTAGCGCACTATAAAGCAAACGTATGCGTTAACTCTGTGTTGTATAAAGGGGTAAAAGAGGGCTTACTCGCGCTGAAAGAGGCGGGCTGCCGTTTAGCTGTTGTAACCAATAAGCCAGGCCAATTTGTTGAGCCTATATTATCGGGTTTGGGTATTTATTCATTATTTGAAACATGCATTGGTGGCGATGCTCTCGCGGAAAAAAAACCGCACCCGGCGCAATTATACTTAGCCGCCGAGCGTTTAAATGCCAGTATTGATCAATGTATGATGATTGGCGATTCGAAAAATGATATTCAAGCAGCAAAAGCCGCCAATATGTTTTGCGCTGGTTTAACCTATGGGTATAACTATGGCGAGCCTATTTCTAACTATAACCCCGATATATGTTGCGATACATTTGATGAGTTAGTTGCTGAATTATTGCGTGAATAATGTTTTTGTGCGTTATTTTTTTGTACTCTTAAACACTTAACGTTACTGAATAAACATTAACGCTACACAAAAAGCCCGTCTAGCAATTAGCGGGTTTTTTCTTATTGGTAACGTCATGTCTTAAACGCAGTCATTAAAATTAGCAGCAAAAACAACAGTTAAAAACACCCAACCACTGCCGCAAACCACAGCACTAACCATTCACCACACCTTTAAATGTTTTAGCCAGTGATGTTGAGTAATTACGTTGCTCTGCCAGCATGACGGCGTACTCGGTCACGGCTTCTTCTGTAAAAGATTGGCTAACAGGGAAGTAATGTGAGCTCAAGAGTGGCGCAATATCTATATCACCGAGTAAGCCGCTTTCAGCTAAATTGGCCAGTATGGCGTCCGATGCCGATAGCGCCGACGAAGCTTTGACTATCTCGGCACGGGCGTAATGCTTTTTATCAAACGAGACATCGGCTGCGCGTAAATCGGGGTCTTGCCCCGGTATTTGTTGCGCACCAAACATAGGCTGGCTGGCCACTTTAGCGCTGGAAAAATCAGGTATAAATTGCGCCAAATGCTCAATAGAACGCTCTGTGCGCTTGTTGATTACTTGCTGCGGCCACTGCTTATCTATTTTTTCAATAAACGCCGACTCTAGTTGCGGCTGCGCACTGTTATCTGAGCTTTCGACTAAGCCATTGTCAAACAATGTAATATCATGCGTCATGCCGTGTAATTGAAAGTAACCATCGGGGTAGGGCGTAAGCTGAGCCATACCGCGGGGTGTGCCACGCTCGCCATGAAAAATAATCTCGGGCCATAAGCCTTCACATTGAGGCCAGTGTGCGACATATGCGGCTTTAAACTCAACAAGGCGTTGTCGTTTTGCGCTGACCATATCGTCGATCTCACCGCTTCTAAAGCCACATGCGTTAATCACATAATCAAAATGTTGTTCTCGTGGCGGCCCATCTTTATGTTGAGTCAGAACCGTCCAGCCTGATACTTCACGCTCATTGATAGAGGCTACTTGCGTGTGGGTTTGCAGTACACAGTTGGGCAGGTTTTCTATAGCCATCATTGCGATCGCCGCAAATCTAAAGGCCGATAACCCGTACTCTTGAACAAGTAATATGGGAAATTGAATATTATCTAGCTGGGTATAATTGGCAAATGAAATAAGCCAATCGCTTGGTTGTGATGCCTGCTTGGGAATAGGTAAGCCCACGAGCGCATCGATCTCTTCACGGGAATAAAACTTAAAATATTCATCGGGTTCGCCCAGTACTTTATTTGTCGGGTCATTCTCAACCAGGGCGGCATACTTACGTTGTAATTTATCCAACCGGGGTCGTAAATCGTCTGGCGAGCCCTTATCTGTTTTAGGCAGAGCAATAATAGTGGGGCGCACGTTAACGCTATGAGGGTACACTTTTACAGTATCAATAGATTGCTGTAAAAGTTTGAGGCATTGCTCATCGGAAATTTCACGATATAAGTTACCACCAGCATGTAAATGGCAAATAGGAGGGCCATTTACAAGGCTTGGGCCTTTCTCTATCAATGTCGTATCAAGCCCAAGCTCAGCAAACCGAAGGGCAATAGTCGACCCCGCAACACCGCCGCCAATTATCGCTATTGAAGGTTGGGTAGGTTTGAGAGGTTGTTTAAGTATCCGTTTTTGTAATTTAGCCATGAGAGATCATTTTGTCTTGATGAGAATATGCTTAGTTACGCTGCTGTTTCAGCCAAGGATTGGAAAAAAAGTGTAAAAATACGCTATTAATACACATCAGTTAATAATTTTTAGCGAGTATACACGGTATAACTGTTTGATTTTATACCTAAATCACAGCCTCGTATTCACTATTTTAGTGTAATTAATATACGACATAATCGAGCGCTGCGATAAGCAGACGGTGAATAATTAACCTTTAATGCCGTAGATTTTTATAGCGAAAAATTATACCTATGTTTACCTCTGTTCGCTTTTTTTGTGTCTATGGTTAATTTATGCGTCTAAGTTTTAAATGGGTTTGAGTGGGATTTATAGGTAAATGTTCAAAAAATCGGCCCATATTTAGATAACGATATTCACTAATGACTTGAGATAAAAATGCCAATCGTTAATTGTGTGCGCCTGCTTTGTTCAATATTTTCTATTAAACCTATTTATTTTACTGCCAGCTGCTTAGCCATAGGGTTATGCGCTAGCGCTCACTCGGCGACTATATCGATTAACGCCGTAGCGGGTGATAACGCCATTAGCGCATTAGAAGATGATGCTGATATTATCGTATCTGGCACCACAGCGGATGTTCAAAACGGCAACATTGTCACCGTGAATATTGATGGTGTTATTTACAACGATGCCGTACTTAATAATTTTTGGACAATTACTGTTGAGCCTTTTTACAGTCAAAGATTTGCAGATACATTTACCGTTACGGCCAATGTGGCTGATAATGCGGGCGCAAGTGCACCGCAAGCAACACAAATCGTCACGCATGCCGTCCCCAAAATCAGTATTAACCCTGTTGCGCAAGACGACATTATTAACGCCTCAGAGGATGACGCGAGCCTCATCGTAACAGGTGCGACACAAAATATTGAAAATGGCCAAACGGTATCATTACAAGTTAATGGCCAAATTTATACCACATCTGTAGCCAACAATAGCTGGTCGGTAACGGTTCCGCAGGCTGATGTTGCCGCCTTTTCCGTATCCCCCTCGTTAAGTGTAACGTCATCAAATATAGCTGGCGATTCCACCCCTACTGTATTGCGCGAAATCACCTACGACACCAACGCGACATTTGATTTTGACGGTGATGGTGTCGGTAATCGCACCGATCAAGATGCCGATAATGACGGATTAGTTAACACGCAAGAGCAAGTTTGTTTTTTTAATACAGCGTTAAACCGCAGTGGCTATGCCGTGAATGTGGATTTAACCGAGGGCAATGAAGAGGGTGTTATTTCTGATTTAGCACAAAATACGCTGGATGGCTTCGCATTAAATTATGGTTTGTCAGGTACCGCAACATGGGGGCCATCGGGTATTCAAATAACCTCTGAAGGTGTCCTCGTAGGCGATGCACTTAAATTACAGCCCGCAATGGCCAGTAGCGGCAACGGTTTTGCCACGTACGATCTTATATTTAACAACCCGGTAATAATAGAAAACCTCACATTTAGCTCTTTAGACTTTGGCGATAGATTAAGGTTTGATGCTTTTGATGCAAGCGGGGTGCCCATTGTATTGGGCGCGACCAATTTCACGGTACGCGATAACGTCATAGCATTAGGCAACGCCCATACCTTTGTTGGTACGCGACCAAGCCTCGCCGCTAGCGAAGTTAGCGAAGCGGTCTCTATTAGCGTGAAACACCAGCGCGTAAAACGCCTTGTGGTAACGGCGGATAAAAACAACGCTATCTCTGGCAGTGTGACCGTCTTTTTATCGGATATTTCGTACTGTTTAGCAACCAACAGCGATGCTGATAACTTACCTGATTATATCGATATAGACAGTGATAACGATGGCCTACCCGATAATATAGAAGCGCAAAATACCAGCCTTTATCAGCCCCCATCGGGTACAGTCAACGCTGTTACTGGTATTGATAGTGCTTACGGCGCAGGTTTAACGCCATTAAATACATTTGTTGCAACTGCTCACGATTATCTCAATAGAGACACGGATGGCGATGGCATAGGCGATAACAGTGAAGCCTATGGCACAGCCTTACCCAGTACTCAATCGGTGGCTATTACCGATACCGATAATGACGGTTTGCTCGATATATTCGAAAATAACACGCCCAGTGACGGCCCGCAGCCTAATGACGGCTTAATCAACCCTGCGGATGTGTTTGTTAATAGCGATAGCAGCGGGGCGTATGATTACCGCGTCGCACTCGATACTGATAACGATGGCATATTAGATATAGCAGATATAGATGACGATAACGATGGCGTACGGGATAGCCAAGAGTGCTCAACGCAAGTGGTTGCGCAAACTATAGTGAACGGTTTAACTGGCCAAAACGGCATAGGTCAGCGCGATAATTACTGGCAGGTCAAATGGCCTTCATCACGTATGCAAACGGCAAGTTTAAATTTTGCTGCAGGTAATAATCAGGTGCAAAATGCCTTTGTCTCAGGCGAATTAAGCGCTGCATACGTTGATCCGCGTGCGAGTAGCGAGTGGATTACATTTGACTTTACCGATATTCCGCCGGGCACACCGGCTTCCAGTAACCGAGCGGGTATTCATAACGATGCCAATGGCGATGGCCTAATTTCGGGTAGCCGGCCTGAAGGGTCCGATGATGTAGAAGTGATTTACACGCTTACTGTTAATATCCCCAATGAGGTGCTTATCGAGTCTGCTGTCGCTAGCCTCGTCGCGTCTGTTGATAACAGAATCAGCGATGTACGTGTAAACGGCGTATCTATTAATGAAACCTTTCCCACATCTAGCTTTAACCGTTACCAAACATTGATATTAGATAAGGCGTGGCGAGTAGGTTTAAACACTGTCGAAGTGATCGTGGTTTCTGATCCGCCCGCTGTGGCTATTATCGTAGATGAATTTACCCTTACCTATAACCAGTGTTTAGATACCGATACCGACGGGCACCTTAACCACCAAGATATTGATGCCGATAACGATGGTATTCCCGATAATATTGAGTTTCAAACCACGCAAGGTTATATCGCACCTTTAAACACCGATACCGACACCGACGGTTTAGATAACGCTTACGACACCGACAATAGCGGCGTGACTCTTACCCCGGTTAATACCGATAGCATGGATCTGCCCGATTATTTAGATATCAACTCTGATAATGATAGCGGGTCGGACCAGTTAGAGTCAGGTATTACGCTTGCCGCCAATAACAACGATACCGACCAAGATGGTCTATTAGATGCCTATGAAAACGGCAGTATCAATGATGGTTTCATTGTTAATGATGGCATTACCTCACCGTCAATGCAGTACCCGAATATTGATGACGCCAATGATATTGATATTCGTGAAGTGAACCCCCCTTCAATAGCAATAAACGTGGTGGCTGGCGATGACGTGATTAACATTACCGAGTCTAATAGCGATATTACTGTGACAGGTAGCGTCAATAATATTCAAGATAACCAACCTGTCACGGTGGCTATAAACGGCGAAACATTTACTGGTAGCGTATCGGGCAATACTTGGACTGTAGTGGTTCCTACGGCAAGTATTCAGTCGTTTCCCGCCAGTACAGGTATAACCGCAAATGCCAGTAATACTGCAGGCGATATGGCCAGCCAAGCGCTGCGTACCGTTACGCGTACATTGGCGGCTCCGGTTGTTACTATTAACATTGTTGCGCAAGATGACATCATAAACCGTGACGAAAATAACAGCCCCCTCACGATTACTGGCACGACTACAAATGTTGACGATGGGCGTAATGTGACAGTCACTTTCGATGGGCAGTTATATACCGCGCCAGTAACGAGCGGTGTTTGGTCTGTTGTTGTCCCAGTGAGTGCGGTGCAGGCATTCAGTGAACCAGCGTCACTCACCGCCAATGTGAGTACTGCCGCTGGCGATAACGCCCCCGTAGCGAGCCGTAATATTACTCGTTCAGGCCCAGCCCCAACCGTTACCATTAATACCATTGCTGGTGACGATAGTATTAACGAAACGGAAGACGACAATCCTATTGTGATCAGCGGTGAAACGCAATTTGTTGAAAACGGCCAAACATTAACGCTAACCGTAAACAGCCAAATGTTGACTGCCGTAGTGCAAAATAATACATGGTCAATTTCTGTGCCTGCATCCACTGTTCAAGCCTTTGACGCACAAGAAGTGGTGGCGGTACAAGTTGAAAATACAGCCCAAGATAATGCAACCGCAGAGCGTATTATTAGCTACTCGATGGCTGACCCGTCTATGGATTCCGACGATGACGGCATCCCAGATATTATCGAAGGCAATGATGATGCAGACGATGATGGCTTGCCCAACGCCTTAGACCCCGACAGTGACAACGACGGTATTGACGATGCAATAGAGGCCGGCGTAACGGGAAATGACGCCGATAATGACGGTATCGACGATGCTTTTGATGCCGACACGCTAGGCGGTGACGATCAAAATGGTGATGGCATTATTGACAATGCACCCACACCCGATACCGACAGTGATGGGACACCTGACTACCTCGATACCGATAGCGACAACGATACTGTACCCGATAGATTGGAAGCCGGCGTATCAAATACACCCGTTGATACCGACCAAGACGGGCTACCCGACTACCGTGATTTAGACAGCGATGGCGACCGTATTGCCGATGTGATCGAAGTGGGTGAAAATCCGCTTTTACCTCAGGATACCGATAACGACGGCATACCTGATGTATTAGATATAGACAGTGATGGCGACAATATTATTGATACATTTGAATCGATTAATATACCTGCCGCACTCAATACCGACATGAACAGTAATGGGATCGACGATAGTATTGATGTGGTCTTTACTATGGGCACTGATGCCGATAGCAATGGCATCGACGACCGCTTTGATACGCTCGATACCGACAGCGACGATATTCCCGATTACCTCGATACCGACGCCGATGGCGATGGTATTAACGATAATATTGAAAACGATGTCCTTGTGACGCCAACGGCACTAGATACTAACGCCAACGGCCTTATTGATACCATTGACGTACTTATTACAAGTGGCAGCGATACCAACCAAAACGGCATTGATGATGCTTTCGAGCCTACCGATACCGACGGCGACGGCACGCCTGATTTTCAGGATACCGATAGCGATAACGACAGTTTACTGGATGAAAACGAGGGCAGCATCGACACCGACGGTGACGGCGATGCTAACTACAGAGACACCGACAGCGATAACGATACATTAACCGACACCCAAGAAGCGGGCGATAACACCGCCCAACCTCGGGATACCGACGGTGACGGTATGGATGATTACCTCGATGTGGATAGCGATAACGACGGCTTACTCGACAGTGTCGAAGCGAGCGGCTCGACAGTGGCAGACAGTGATGCCGACGGTGTGCCTGACTACCTCGATATTGATGCTGATAATGACGGCTTGCTTGATGCAATCGAAATAGCCGCTGTTGCAGGCATGGATTCAGATAGCGACACTATTATTGACCGCTTTGATGCCGATGCCGATAACGATGGGCAAAT
>CAKZUG010000009.1 GCA_937920545.1 uncultured Saccharophagus sp. | reverse complement strand
AATTAACCTCGCGGGATCTCTGGCTTTTAGACAATTTTCCTGTTTACGCGGCTGAGATAGGCGGACCGGTTGCCCTTTAAACGGAGTCAACGCAAACAGGTTCCCTAGTGCTGAAGAGCGTTATGAAAACACCGAAAGGCGTGGCCTAGTATTTTATATTGAATAACTCTGTGTTAAATATTGGTTATACACTATAAAAAAATTTTCAGCGTAACCAAACTTTCAAGCATGGGCTGACGCCAAACTAGGTGTTTACTGTTTAACCACCACAACACGTGCAGGCGTTGCAATATTGCCAGGCGCGAGACCACCAACCCCCTCAATTGTTAATCTGTTCGGTTTAATGCCTTGCGCCAAAAGTAGCGCTTGTAACGCTTTAGCATGGTTGAGCGACATCACTTTTCGTTTTGTTTCCGCGCCCAGTGCATAGCTGTGGCCAACAAGTGTCACGCGCATAAACGGTTTTAACTCTAAAGCATTGACCAATGCACTAATATGCTCTTGTTTAAAATTTAACACGTTATTATTTACGATAAGCCCACCTATTTCGTAAAACCCATAAGTTTCAAGACGCTGTAATACAGCGCGTGGGCTAGGGACTATCTGTTCTGTTAACATGGGAGTATTCACTAAAACGCTCTCAAGGTGCGCATAAATACGTTGGTTACCACGCTGTATTGTATAAGCAACTACCAAGTAGTTCTTGTTAGCCTCCGTCACTTCCCAAACGCGATACGATTGTGTTTGATCTTTTCCGTACAGTAATTGATTACCTAAACGTTGGTTAGCCCATGCATTACTACTGCCACAAGTTAAACCGTCACAGGAAAATAATAAGCGATTATGATAAGCTCTAATCTTTTTCTCAATATGGGCAAGGGCTTTTTCTGGGCGGTTCTCACGCATTATTTCAATGGTTTTTTTGCTTACTAAGCCATCAACTGTAATATCCTTTTCTGTTATCCACTGAGTGTTGATTTTTTTAAGTGTACCCAATGCCACCGTGAAATTATTGTGCGTTTTCTGTTCGTTAAAAATAACACGCTCGCCAGGAAACATATCATCTAAAGGTGCTGACAAGGTAGGCAAAGTGAATATAGCCAGTAGGCTAATATACAAATACAGTATTCTATTTTTCATAAATTTTTGCCTGTTTTGTTCTAAAATAAACGGGATTTTGTCATTATTATGCATATGTTAAGTGACACATTTTATAATGTACTGCGCAATCAACGTACTCGCTTGTGACATATGCAGGTGGTGGCCACCGTCTAAGGTATGTGGCGTTAAATTAGGCCGACTCTTTATCCAAGCCATCATGCTTTTGTTTTTGGTAATTAAACCATCCAACCCTAAAACAAGGTGAACCGGTGCTGTCACGGCATTAAAAAAAGCATTCGTCTGATCAAGGCTTAGTTTTATCTCAGACGGCGCTAATAACATAGCATCAACGTGCCAATAAAAACCTTTATCCGTTTTTTTTACACCGTGTTGAGCAAGTGTTTTAGCGTCATCAAAGAGCACATTTACCACTCCGTTAGCGCGAGCCTGTACGGCTTGTTCAAATGTTTCGTAATAATTTTGTTTTTTTGTTAATAGTTTTAATTGCCCATCGACGGACTCTCGCAAGCTGGCTGGCGCTAATGTAGATACGTCAAACGGAGCAATAATACTTTCAATAACACACAAGTGTGTAACACGCTCAGGGTATGTTCCTGCGATTAATGTCGCAATCATGGCTCCGCGCGAATGTCCAAGTAAAGCAAAGTTTGCTATGCCAATCTTATTGAGTACGGCCATAACCGTCGAAATATCACTCCATATATTGTACGCATTGACCCCTGTGGCATGATCACTTTTTCCGTGGCCAGGTAAATCAATCGCGATAAAGGTCAAAGGCTGAGCGGTGTTTTCAAAAATATCGTGTATGAGGCGCTCAAAACTGGCCAAATTATCCATCCAGCCGTGCAAACACACAAAGGGAATAATCAAGCTTTGATCTAGATTTTGAGAGCTAGAGTTTTGATACGTTTTTGTATAAATAGATTGATTTTTAAACGTGTGTACATGCGGTGTTATGCTTATTGCACAAGGGGTGTCTAGCGACATATGTAACTCTGTATTCAGTGTATTCAGTAACGTTTGAAGTGCTTTTATATTGATATGGGGTGCTTGATCCAATTCAGCGTGGCTAAATCTTTAGCAAGCACGTCGGTGTCAAGCGATGCTAATGCTGCCGTGCCCATGCGGTAACAGCCTGTTTCTAAGCCGCATAAGGCATCAATAAGCATACCGACTAAAGGTTGATGGCTCACCAATAAAACAGTGGCATGACTAGGTAAACCTTCGAGTAAGTGGATAACACCTTGCACACTGCCTGAGGGTGTCACTTGCGTTGTTGTGATTGCATTAATGGCGTTTAATGATGAAATTTTACTTTGTAAGTGTGCCCACGTTTGTTGCGTACGTACATAAGGGCTAACAAAAACGTGTGTTGCTGAGGCGAATACTGTCTCGTGAGCTTGAATTTGACCATCTAATTGGTAGCGGCCCTTATCAGATAATACGCGCTCACTGTCTAGGGGTGCATAGTTTTCGGCATTGCCGTGTCGTAACACAAGAATTTTCATGAGTAGCCCTATGTAAGTGTTATTCTTTTGGCCAATCAGCAAACGGAAACGGCTTGGCATCACTGTTAAAGGTAATATAAGCAATTACGGCAGCAATAAATGTTTTTATTTGGCTACCCACACGTGTCAGACATGTGCATGGCTCACCTTTAATAAATAGTACAAAAAATTGTGCACATACAATAAAAAACAAAATATAACTTAAAAAACATAAAGCAAAACCGTATAAAAAGCTATACAGCAAACGCAACCAGCTATTAATATTTAACACGTTATTAATCATATTTAGCTCACTCATCTCACGTAGACTAGTTAATTTCTCAGTAATGGTTTTATATAATAATACTCATATTAAACCTCGGTTATTCCACATCTTGGCTTGCATCACCACTCATTAAATTGGCTACCACAAACTTTACCGCTTGCTGCTCAAATAGTACTGCATGTAAACCGTCAACTAATGGCATGTATACATTAAGCGTATTGGCTTTTTGTTTAACAATACGCAAGGTATTAACCCCTTCTATCGCCTGGCCTATTTCGGCACGGGCATCGTCTAATGTTTTGCCTTGCCCAATCGAGAAACCCAATCGGTAGTTGCGGCTTAAGTCAGATGTACAGGTTAAAATTAGATCACCCACACCCGCCAATCCTAAAAACGTTTTTTGGTTAGCGCCTAATGCATGGGCAAAGCGGCTCATTTCAGCCAAGCTGCGGGTTATCAACATGGCTTGAGTATTATGCTGGCAGCCGAGTGCTGCTGACATACCCGCCACAATCGCATAGATATTTTTAAGCGCGCCACTTAATTCTACGCCGTAGATATCGTCGTTGCTGTAAACACGAAATGTCTCCGATGAAAAGACCTGCTGCACTAGACGTATTACGCTGGCAGACCGGCTCGCTACTACGCTAGCAGTATACTGCCCTTGTATAATTTCTTTAGCAAAGTTTGGCCCACTTAACACGCCTATTTCTGTATGGGGTAGCTCCTGCTTAAGTATTTCACTCATGAGTGAAAAGCTATCGGTTTCTATCCCTTT
>CAKZUG010000008.1 GCA_937920545.1 uncultured Saccharophagus sp. | reverse complement strand
CGTGGTGTGGGCATGGATGTTGTTAATGGAGAGATTAAACAGCTAGGTGGCACGGTTACTATTCATTCTAACTGGGGACAGGGCACCGAATTTACCGTGAGGCTCCCTTTTACTGTTTCCGTTAACCGTGCGCTCATGGTTGAAATAAGCGGTGATTATTATGCAGTTCCTCTTAATAGTATTGAGGGTATCGTGCGTGTCAGCCCTTTTGAGTTAGAGCATTATTATCAAAATCCTGATGCGCGTTTTGAATACGCTGAAGAAAAATATCAGGTTCGGTATTTAGGCAGCTTACTCTCAAACGAATTACGCCCAAAATTAGATGGCCAATCAATGCCAATGCCCGTACTTCTTGTACGTTCAGCAGAGCATACAATGGCATTGCAAGTTGATGCGCTTTTAGGTTCTCGTGAAATTGTTGTTAAAAACTTGGGCCAACAATTTAGCTCGGTACAGGGGCTATCGGGTGCTACGCTCATGGGTGACGGTAGTGTAGTTGTTATTCTTGATTCTCACGCCCTTGTGCGCAGTGAAATAGCCTACTCACGCTCAGTACCTATGTTATCTGATGTTGAATCGTACAGCCCTGTTGATGACATTCAAACGGTTATGGTGGTTGATGATTCAGTAACCGTGAGGAAAGTGACAACTCGCTTCTTGGAGCGCAATGGTTACAATGTCATCACGGCAAAAGATGGTGTCGATGCCATATCTGTTTTACAAGAGAATGTCCCTGACTTAATGCTGTTGGATATTGAAATGCCGCGAATGGACGGTTTTGAAGTTGCTAAAAATGTACGTTCAGCGAAACGTTGGAAAGATATTCCTATTATTATGATTACTTCTCGAACTGGCGATAAGCATAGAGAGCATGCGCTAAGTTTAGGTGTTAATGACTACCTAGGTAAGCCTTACCAAGAGGAGGTCTTGCTCAATAATATTACTAAAATATTAGGTGATCAAAACCACTAGGGTTTTAGTATGACGCATAACCACCGTTTAGGTCTTATCTGTGATTCACAAGAACAATTAGTGCAGTTACAGCATTTGGCTCAAACGTGTGGCTACCGTATTGAGTTAGCGTCTCTTGTGTCTGATGTTAATGTTCAAAACTTACCCGCTGTTGATGTCTGGGTCATGCGCACTACATTTGATGAATCGTCATTGGGTTTATATGAGGTGCTAGATGCTCAACCCGAACCTATTATTTTTGATGAGTTAATCCAAGAGCCTGAAGGTGCTAGTGAGACAGTAATACGCCGTCGATTTATAAAAAAAATACATGAATGCATGGGGCAGCACCCCACTAATACAGATTCGAAAATGTCTACTGCTGTTCTTTCAGATGTACCCCATGATAATTGTAGGCCAGCCAAATCAGTTTGGGTGTTAGGTGCTTCAACCGGAGGCCCCGAAGCCGTTAACCAATTTTTGATTGCTTTAAAAAAAATGCCCGAAGATACCGCGTTTATTTATGTTCAGCATATTGATTTAAATATGCATCAGTCGTTATTGGTTATGCTAAATAAACATTCGTATCTGAAAATTGAAAATACGGTAACAAGTAAACGAATTATGTCGGGGTATTTATATTTAGTGAACCCTGATGAGCAGGTAGATATAACGCAGGCCGGCGTCATTGTGCCAACATCGACTCCGTGGTTGGGCTTTTATAAGCCTTCAATTGATCAGGTTATGGCAAAAGTCGCACGTATTTATTCTCATGCCTGCGGCGTAATTATTTTCTCTGGCATGGGTGACGACGGTGCTTCGTCGGCGCAATATTTCAAAACGCATGGTGGTAGTGTTATGGTGCAGTCAGCGCAATCGTCTACTATTGATTCAATGCCATTGAGTGTCATGAAAAATATTAATGTCTCTTTTGTTGGCTCACCTGAACAGCTTGCTCAAAAGTTAACAGAATTTACACGTTTGGCTTGTTGATAATACAAGTAATAAATAATATGGAATGCGAATATGGTTGAAAATAATACGGATCACATTGCGTTGCAAAGTGAAGATATTCCTTGCGCTTTGTTGCCCATGGTGGGTTCGACACTATTACTACCTAAGGTAACAATTGCTGAAATGGCTCTTGTATCGCCTGTAGAGGATATTGATGGTACGCCTATTTGGTTTGAGGGTTATTTTTATTGGCGAGATCAAAAGGTGCCTATTATTTCCTATGAACGCTTAAATGGGAAATCTCGTTATCCATTGAATCCACTTGGCCGTGTAGCTGTCTTACACACATACAGTGGCGATGAAAATTTGCCATTTGTGGCTTTCTCGACCCAAGGTATTCCAAAAGACATTACAATTAATGAAGGTAACATCAGTCAAGCTGGTACAGCGTCACTTTCTTATTGTGAAAACTTACTGGCAACCGTTGGGTTGAATGCTTATGTCGTGCCTGATTTAACATTTATTGAGCAAGAAATACAAAAAGTGCTTGAAGGCATTAAAAGTATTTCCAATAAATAACACGCTGAATATTGTTGAGCGTGTTATTGGTTCTTAGCGGGTGAGCCTTAACACGACCTTCTTTCCTGGCGCAAAGCTCGTTTTTGCTGTTTATCAGTAACGTTAGTCAATGATATTAAGCTAGTTTATGGTAGGCGGTTTATTGGCTTAAGCTTTATAACTCGTTTAGTTGAATGTATCGGGTTGTGCTTTTTATCCTTGTTTTTTTTGAGCTTGGCTCGCGCGTTTTAGCGCCATGGTTTGTGCCAGCATTTTTTGATGTTTAAGCATGTTTTCTTGTTTTTTTTGTACTTTTTTATAAGACGTCACAATATAAAAAATGGAAACTGCCATTAATAGTACTAATAAAGCCACATAAAAGCCGCTATCTGTCATGTTTACCTCTAAAGCTTATTTCTATTGTATGTTCATAATAGTAGTTTATTAAAACATATCTGGCTTTTTGAGAGTGTGATCTAAACGTAAATCTTAATGCTTACCTTATATTTTCGTTACTGGCAAAATACTTATTTACCTAACCTATTGGAATAAACAATGGGTTAGGTGTGTACTTTCTATATTAAGTAAAAATGATTAAATGCGGCCCAAGTTTAGCTTTTTGCATGTTTAACTTTTAGGCGATGCTTAGTTGACGTTTCGTTTAAAAGCCCAGTGGTATAGTGCCCTAAAGCACTTGAGCTTTAACGCAGGGCGCAGCCTTACTCAATTCACAACGATTAAAGCTCACACAAGGGCGCTCTAATATATCGACGCTGTGACATTAATGCACAGGATGACCGTCTTCGCCAAAGATATCAGGGAGGTCTTCTTGGGTGTATTGGTATTGGGTGCCGCAAAAATCACAGTTAATGGTGATGATTTTTTCTTCGGCAAGTAAGGTCCTAGCATCATTCACACCTAATGAGCCTATGGCATTGGCGCTTCTCTTGCGCGAACAGGTGCATTTGAATTGTACGGTTTTACCTGTAAATACACGGCACTCAAGCTCATTAAATAATCGAAATAAAATAGTGTTGTGATCAAGAGTGAAGATTTCATCGGCTTTGAGTGTCTCTGCAAACTGTGCAGCCATCGACCATGTCTCAGCTCTTTCTTGCTCGTCTTTTTGTTCTTTAGGTGGCAGCGCCTGCAAGAGCAAACCTGCACATTTATCGTCCGAGCTAAATAGCGAGAATTGCGTATTCAACTGCTCTGAGCGTTCAAAGTAATCACTTAAACAGCCCGCTAGGTCATCCTTTTCAAGGGGAACAATACCTTGATAGCGTTCGCCCGATTTAGGGTCAACGGTTAATACCAATACTCCGTTACCAATAGCTTCTTTCAAGGTCGGCATGCCTTCAAGCGGCGGTGCGTTATCGCCTTGTTTAACAATGCCACGTATATGTCCAAGGTTATCTGTCTCGGCCATAATAAGCGGAATGTCGCCATCGCCGCGTGCTTGTAATGTCAGCAATCCATCGTATTTAAGGGTTTCGCTTAATAATGAAACGGCCGCTAAAAACTCGCCTAATAAAGCTTTACAGCCTTTGGGTAAATCTTGGTGTGCGGTCGCGTCGAGAAAGCTTTTTTCAAGCGTGACGATTTCACCGCGTATATCAGTGGTGTCTAGGATAAAGCGGTGAATTTGATCGGTATCTTGTTGCATAGTGCCTACTAAGTTAAATCTGTCAGTGGAGGTGTTAAGCGTTTTTTTGTTCGCCGTCTATTGCGCTGCTGCATTGCTAGTTTATCAATCATCAATTAATAAGCGTTTAACGTCTTGTAACTGGCGGCGCTGTTTTGAGTTGGGTTTAGATGAGGGTTTAATCACTGCCTCGCCCATGGCCTTACGTTGTGCCGCGTAGGTCTCGCGTTTTGTAATAGATGCTTGTGTTTCATTGTACAGCAGAGCAGCTTGCGGTGCGCCACCTCGTTTATCGCTTAGGGCAATGACTTCTACTTCTACTTCATCATAACCACGGCGTAGCGTGAGTTTGGCGCCTGTTTCTATTTCTTTGCTGGGTTTGGCGCGGTTGCCATTCAAATGGACTTTGCCCCCCTCAATAGCCGTTTTGGCTAAATTGCGGGTTTTAAAAAAGCGGGCAGCCCATAACCATTTATCTATGCGTACTTTATCCATTATTTATCATGAACCTCTAGCTAAGTGGTAACAATTCATCAAAATGTGCGACATTTAAAAAATCACGGCTTTCAGTGCGGCCTTTTTGGCTATCGGGTTCGCTTATGCACAATAAGTGTGCAATACCAAAGATTTCAGCACTGTGTAAAATGCGGGGTGTATCATCAATAAACAAGGTTCGCTTTGGGTCAAAGACGACTTTTTTATCCAACGCATGCCAAAATGCTTGATCTTCTTTTGGCGTATTAAATTCGTGTGACGACACAATTACATCTAGCCATGTATCTATACGCGTAACATTCATCTTTAAGGCTAAGCCTGTTGGGTGTGCATTGGTCACTAACACTATATGCTTACCGTTATTTTGTAGGGCTGTTAGAAAATCTTCAACATGTGGACGAATAGCAATTTTATGTTTGATATCTTCTTTTAATTTGGGAATATCCATACCCACAAGCTCACTCCAATGGTCTAAACAGTACCACTGCAGTGATCCTGCGCGTTCATTAATCAGTGTTTGTAGCGTACGGTTGGCTTCAGCGATAGATACATTATGATGTATAGCGTATTGCGCTGGCAGGTAATGCTGCCAAAAATAGTTATCAAAATGTAAATCAAGTAGTGTACCGTCCATATCCAATAAAACAGTATCGATTTGTTGCCAGTTTAATAGTTTCAATAGGGTTCTCTTATAAAAGTGTAAATAGATAGCAAACGATTTTAACTAGATTTAGTTAAGTTTAACTAGGAAAGTATAATGAAAACATTACCGCAGTTTCGTTATTGTAAAGAAGTTGCCCGTACAGGGTTGTTTCGCGTACAAGAAATCGAATTACAATTTAGTAATGGTGAGGTGCGTACCTACGAGCGTCTTGCATCTGGTCAAACACCCGCCGTTATAATTATACCTATGATAGACAATAATACCGTTTTGTTAATACGTGAATACGGTGTGGGCTTAGAAAGCTATGAACTGGGTTTACCCAAAGGTAAAGTTGATAAGGGTGAAACGCTCGAAAATGCAGCCAACCGTGAGCTTAAAGAAGAGGTTGGTCATGGTGCCAATACGATAAAACTCATCAAAAATCTGAGCCAAAGCCCCGGCTATATGATGCATAAAACATGTTTGGTCTTGGCGCAGGATTTATATCCCGAGCAACTAGAGGGCGACGAGCCAGAACCATTAGATGTTGTACCTATGCCACTAGATGAGCTTGATGCATGGGTAGCAAGGGGGGATTTAAGTGAATCTCGTACAATAGCTGGCTTATATATGGCACGTGCCATCATGCATAATAATATTGATTTTGGTGTGTGCAAATAAAAAATACGCCATAAGTAAACTTTATTTGTAGGTTTTACTTTTTTTTATAAAGAAAAAATATGATTAAAACTTCCCATTTTATACTTTTGGCGCGTTTTCATACGCATTATTTTTAGATAAGGTCTATTATTAATCAGAGCTTAATGGGAGTTAACCCATTAGTTAAGTTTGAGTAAAAGTTGAATGCGCTTCACCTCAATGAGTTTCTTTAATGTATGGCGCCTGCTGTCACTTTTCTCATCACGTTTTGTTATGTTCGATCAGCCCAATCAATAATAAAAACTGATAATTAATCGTATTTTTTATTTCGTTACGGTTTATCTAGTTTAAAACTAAGAGGCAATAAAATATGGAAAGCTTAAGTCATCAGCCCTATGCAGACACTTCATCCAATACATTAACCCAAACCGGATTTAAGCCGCATTCACTTAAAACACATAGCTTAACTATTTCTTATTTAAAGCGTGAAATTACTTGTTTAGAAAAGCAACTAAAGCGTATCCGTATGCAAAACAAACCTATGTATACCAGTACTATTTCCACATATGACGACATGATAAACGCGCGCAAGGCCAAGTTACATACCATTATGAGCCGCGTTTATTAATTGAGGCTTTAACTAGTAAGAAGAATAAAAAGGTAATGGCAACGTCTTTATCTTCTTCTTACTAGTTACACCACAACAAAACTTAGTTTTATAAAACCACTATAAACGTCACTTTACTATTTGTATGGCAGGTTGATTTTTCCCTAGGGAAATACATTAAGCGGTATTTTTTTGAGTAGTGTTTTATTTTTTTTGATTTTTTTCCGTTAAAACGTCCATCCCCTTCTTTTTTTATCCACCTTTACGTTTTTTTATTTTGATACTATTTAAAAAATAGTGTGACGTATATTTTATTTTAATTTCTTTTTGGCATGCTTGGCTGTGTTTGTCAGACGTTAATCGTGGTGTTAATAAGACGTTACCAACCCGTGAACATTTTGTGATGATTCAATTTAGCGTGTGGCTAATACTAGCGGCGTCAATTGAAAGCGTATTAATTACTCCGCTTGAGAGTAATGCGCTCACACATTAAAGAGGTCTCACCATGAACACACCTGTAAAAACATTGTTAGCTGGCGTAATTGGTTGTGCTATGAGCATCCCTACAATGGCTGCTGAATTCTCGGTAGAAGTCGTTAACTTAACACGCGGTATTTATTTCACGCCCATCATGGTTGCAGCGCATACCCCTGATGCTAAATTATTTGAATCCGGTCAGCCAGCATCAACAGAACTTGCTCAAATGGCTGAAGGCGGCAATATAGATGGTGTTGCAAGCATCTTAACAAGTATTGGTGCAACTCAATCACCTAACCCAGCTGGTGGTTTATTAGCACCGGGTGCAAGCGCAACAGCAGAGCTTAATACCGATGCTGCCACAGGTAATACCGTATTAAGTGTTGTGGCCATGATGCTACCAACTAACGACGGTTTCATTGGCTTAAACTCTTTGCCTATCCCTACCGAACCTGGCCGTTATGTGTTTAATGTTAACGGTTACGATGCAGGTACAGAAGCAAACGATGAGCTTGTTGGTTCAGGCGCGCCAGGCGAAGCGGGTTTTCCTGCTCCAGGACCAGTATTAACAGCGTCAGGTTCAAACGGTACAGGTATCAGTGCATCTGCTGAAAACTACGTGCATATTCACCGCGGCGTGATTGGTGATACTGATCCAACTGGCGGCGTAAGCGATATTGATTCTGTAGTTCACCGTTGGTTAAACCCTGTTGCACGCGTGATTGTAACCGTTAAATAACCTAAGGTGATTAAATATGAAAACATCAATTAAACATCTAGCGCAAATAAGTGCGCTCACTGTTTTAGCCGGTGCTTTAGCGGCATGCGGTGGTGACGATGATAATGATACGCCAGCTGTTGATACATCTAGCCAGCTTATCTATGAAGTAACCGTTAAAAACGGCACCTTAGCTCAGCCTTTTTCACCTATTGCTGTAGTTGCACACGGTACGGCTTATACCGCATTTAAAATTGGTGAAGCAGCTACTGTAGGCTTAGAAGTATTGGCTGAAGGTGGAGATAATTCCGATTTTATAGGTGAGGCAAATGCTGCACCTAGCGTTTACGATACTACGACAGGCGTTGCTCCGATTGGCCCAGGTGGGTCAGAAGTTGTCACTCTTGAGGTTGATTCGCAGTTTTTACCTACATTAAAAGTATCTGTTGTTAGTATGTTGGTTAACACTAATGACGTTATCACAGCTCTACGTGGCGGTGATATCGCTAATTTTGAAGTAGGGGACGAAAAGACCGTTCGGTTGATTTCCTATGATACAGGTACAGAAGCGAACACTGAAGCGGCTGGCACTATTCCAGGCCCAGCTGATGGCGGTGAAGGCTTTAATGCTGCTCGTGATGATGTCAACAATGTTGTTACAGGTAGTGGTGGTGTGATTACAGCTGATGATGGTTTAACAACATCAATTTTAAATCATACCCATAAATGGGACCATCCCGTTATGACTGTTTCAGTTAAACGTGTTCAATAGAAAAAAACTATTGAATCTTTAGGGATGTTTATAGTCGTTAATGAGTCATATATTTAGTATCCATAAGATACGAGTATTTGGCTCAGGCGACTAGCCTGTGGATAAATCATGTGGAATAAATATAATTTAAGTGAAATTCGTACAGTTGATGCACCAAAAAGTGCAGTTACTCGTCGGTTTTGCATCGTGCCGCATACTAAACCATTGGATAAACATTCTATGAACCCATCAACATCAAAGCAGCCTCATCAAGCCTCGTTACAGGAAGATAAACGCATACTGGTGATTGAAGACGATCCAGATATTGCTCAACTTATTAGCCTTCACTTGCAAGACAGCTACCGCGAAGTTGTTATTGCCCCAGATGGTATGCAAGGTTATAAATTAGCCTCTGAGCAATCATGGAGCCTAATTCTGCTTGATGTGCGTTTACCGGGTAAAGATGGTTTACAAGTGTGCAGAGAGTTGCGTGCCAACCACGATTATGTGCCTATTTTAATGTTGACCAGTAAATCGAGTGAGCTAGATAGAGTGCTGGGTTTAGAGACTGGTGCCGATGATTATGTCACTAAACCTTTCAGCGTCATTGAATTAACTGCGCGTATTCGCGCTATTTTTAGGCGTGTTGATGCCGCTCAAAAAGAAAAGCCAAAACTTGATAAATTGGTAGATGACCAAATTATTACCTCACCTGATAACAGCGTTAAGTTGGACATGCGCCAATACATGGTGTTTAAAAAAGGTGAAAAACTCGATTTAACCGCCAAAGAATTTGATTTACTTTGCTACTTTTTGCAAAACCCTGGCAATGTGTTTTCTCGTGCTCATTTACTCAGTAATATTTGGGGATATGGCCATGAAGGATATGAACATACCGTCAACTCCCATATTAATCGTCTACGCGCCAAAATCGAAGACGACCCCACCAAGCCTACTCTTATCACTACCGTTTGGGGTGTGGGTTACAGGTTAAGTTAAAGACTACATTTAAGCCACAAGAAGGTTAAGCGCATGACATTATTTAATGGCCTATATTCAAAGCTCGCTATTGCGTTTTTACTACTGGTATCATTTTTAGGTGTCTCACTCCTAAGTATTTCCCAGTCAGTGAGCGAGCATTACAGTCAAGAAGTCATGCAGCGGCTCAATCAATCTGTTGCCATGTACGTGACAGAACAGCAGCAACTTATTTTTGATGAAAAAGTAGATGAGAGCGCGCTGGATAAACTCGCTGCTCGCGCGATGATCTTAAACCCCAGTTTAGAAATTTATGTCCTCGACCCCCGCGGTGTGATTTTGAGTCATCGCTTGCCGGGTAATACTGTTTCGCTTAAACAAGTTAACTTTGAGCCTATAAAGCATTATTTAAACTCGACCAAGCCTTTTCCTATATTAGGTACCGACCCGCGTGATGCCAATAAACAAAATGCTTTTTCGGTTTCACCGATTGTCGAAAACGGTCAAACCCTAGGTTACGTTTACGCCATTATTGGCGGGCAGTTATATCAGCAATTGCGTGATAGTGTAAAAGACAGTTATGTATTACAAATAGGCGCGCTCACTATTTTGGCCAGTGTGCTTGCCGCAGCGCTGGTAGGGTGTGTTTTGTTTTTTTTATTAACGCGCCGCTTAACTCGTCTCACAAATATTGTAAAAAGTTACGACCCCGCCAACCCCAATAATGTGAATGAGCAGTTTGCCAAAAAGCAAGATGACGAAACCGATTTAGATAGCTTGCCTATTCGAGATGAGATAGACCAACTCAGCGTGACATTCCAAAAAATGGCACGTCACAGTGCACAGCAATTTGAGGCGCTAAAAGAGCTAGACAAAACCCGCCGCGATCTCATGGCCAATGTCTCTCACGATCTACGCACACCGTTATCATCCATGCAGGGCTATATTGAAACGCTGCTCATTAAAGAAGGTAAAATAGATAGGGAGCAACGCCGCGAGTATTTAAACGTAGCGCATAAGCATAGCCGTCGTTTGGCACAGCTCATAAGCGAATTGTTTGAACTGGCTAAACTAGAATCCAGCACTATAGAGCCCACATTAGAGCCGTTTTCATTGCTAGAGTTAGCGCACGATTGCACACAAGAGTTTGGCTTAAAAGCCGAAAAGAAAAACATCGCCCTTGAGATTCAAGCCCAAGACGACGATTGTTTTGTGGTCGCCGATATTGCACTTATCCACACCGTTTTACAGAATCTTGTGGATAACGCACTCACGCATACACCAGAAGGTGGCAAAGTCAGTATTAAAATCAGTAAGCGAGACGGCCAAGGTTATGTTGAAGTAGCCGATACAGGCAAAGGCATTGGTAGCCACGAGATTCCCTATATTTTTGAGCGTTTTTACCAGTCTCAGCAACAATCTGACTCCAATAAAATTGGCACAGGTTTAGGTTTGGCCATTGTTAAGCGTATTATAGATTTGCATAAAACCACAATTAAAGTCGATAGCGAATTGGCGCGCGGCACATCGTTCCAGTTTATGTTGCCGCAACATCAAGCCGTGTGATTTTTCTTAAAAAATAACGTGCCCTCAAACACATTAAGCTTCTATACTGCTCGCCTTTCATTATTTTAATGGGTGAGTAGTACTATGCCGTTCGAAAAAATACACCATTGGTTTGATCAATACACGGCTGTGGTGCTCAATGCCATTATCAGCCCTTACACCTACATACAGCTTGCTGTGCTGTTTAGTATTTATGTGTCTGCTTTTTTTGTCGCATTAAAACTACGTAAAAGCATCCATTTTTTATATGATACGCCAGATAGTAGCGCACACCCTTTGCGCAAACTGAGCTTTCATATAGGCGGTATTATTTTTCCGCTGTTGGCATTATTTTTATTAAAAATATCCGCCAATATGGGTGTGAGCTTGCAATACTCGCCTTGGTTAATTCAAACCGCCTTATCTATTGCAGTGCTTTTGTTTTTTAACTCGTTAATTACTATTTTTGTGACTCACAGCTTAGCGGCCACCTTATTTAGATGGATTGGCTTGCCGTTATTATTTTTACATCTTATTGATTTTTTACCCGTGTTTATTGCCATGCTCGAGTCTATGTCGATCAAAGTGGGCAATGTGGCTATATCGGCTTATGGCGTTTTGCGCGTGGTAATATTTGGCGGCTTTTTATTTTGGCTGGGGCGTATTTCTAATGTATTTGGCAAGGCCATTATTCACCGTCAAGAAAGCATCGATGTGCCCACAAAAGAAGTCTTCTCTAAATTATTTGAAGTCACTTTATTTTGCGTCATTGTATTATTGCTACTCAATATTATGGGCATCAACCTCACCACCCTTGCTGTATTTGGTGGTGCATTGGGTGTGGGGCTGGGCTTGGGTTTACAGTCTATCGCCTCTAATTTTATCTCTGGCATTATTATTTTATTAGACCGCTCGCTCACCATTGGCGATTATGTCGAGCTAGACGATGGCCACAAAGGTTTTGTACGCGAATTTAAAATGCGTTACACCGTGGTTGAAACCTACGACGGTAAAGATATTCTCGTTCCCAACGAGACCTTTATTTCATCGTTATTAATTAACTGGACACACAAAGACCCCAAGCAGCGATACCGTGTCGATTTTTCGATACCTTATGCTGCCGATACACGCCACGTGGTCGAGTTAATTAAAGCCGCTGCCGCCGAGCATCCACAAATTTTAAGTGGCGAAGATATTCCACTAGAAGATCGCCCCGATTGCGAGATAGACAGCTTTGGTGATTCAGGCGTGAACATGTTTGTCGAGTTTTGGATGCACGGTATAGACGACGGTAAAAACCGTGTGGGTGGTGATTTACTGCTCATTATTATCGAAACACTCAAAGCCAATAATATCGATATTCCCTTCCCGCAGCGTGAAGTGCGTATTTTAAAAGACGATTAATCGGCGTGTTTTTTAAACATGCTAATTAATATGGTAAACAATAAAAAAAGGCGCTATATCTTAAACAGATAGCGCCTTTTTTTATGTGTTATAAATGTGTGCTTTAAAGATAGTGACATCGTTTACGGCTGTATTGCAGTTTGACCATATGCTTTTGTACCCCAAAGCGGTACGGTCGATAAACTATGCTTATAGCTGCCTGTGGTTTCTTTGGTTGAGTACGATAAATACAGCAGCGTTTGGTTTTGTGGGTCATAAATGCGGCGTACTTTCATAGTTTTAAAGAAAATACTTTTTGATTTTTTAAACACCACTTCACCCGATTTACTCTTATCAATTTGTGCAATCATGGCGGGCGTAATATCACCTGTTTGGCGGCAAGCTATCGAGCTGTCGCTTGGGTCTGATAAACTTAAATTGGCTTCCACAGAGGCAACA
>CAKZUG010000007.1 GCA_937920545.1 uncultured Saccharophagus sp. | reverse complement strand
ACTCAACCTTTGTTTTTTCGGTAACCTTCATACCGTTACGATTAACAAATATGTATTTGTCGGTTGCCTTAATAAACGCAGCAAGGCGGCAGCGCGTTATGGTGGTATCATTAATATGCATTTCAAACCAAGCACCTTGCGAAAAAGCATTAACAGACTCTAACTCAGCCTGAGTTAACACCGGCAATGCACTCTCATCTTTTTCTGGCTGGGCCGCATTATGTTTTGTTTCACTGTCTATGCGTGCTAAGCCTTCACTTTCAACAAGAGCGCCCTCATTTTCAGCTGGGGCACCATGTTTTACTTTATGACGTTTTATGGATGCCGATCGCAGCGGCGTAAATACATCAACCTCTTTACCCCGAATGAGCTTTAAATGTACATGCTCCAGCACCTTTAATATTTTAGCTGCTTCGTAAGGGTTATAGGATATGGCATCAAAACCAAACTGCAGTTTTTTAAGTAGATCTGGGGCTAGATGTATCAAATTAGAACGTTGAGTATCATTTTTTAGCGGCTGCACACTAATAATGAGATTGTCCATAGTGCTAAGCGCAGAACGCCATTGTAACGTATTAAAGCCATACTTCAGGGCCGTAATAAACAAATAGTTACGCCAGGCTTTTTCTATAATAACCACAGCCACTTTAGGTAGCTTTTTATCAACAAGGCGCAACTCGGTCTCAATGGCAATGGTCATTCTGGCCACTTCCGCTTTCGCCTTACCGTCTTCAGCATCGAGCGTGCGCTTTTCTAAGATTTTAGCTCTACGCTCCTCTTTATCTTTAAACTCCTCAAATTCATTCAACGCCTGTTCAAAGACAGCCGTATCAGCATCAAACTGAGTTAACAACATAGCGATAACATGATCAATTTTGCAATAAAGAGGGTCTAACTTTCCGCGAGTATGGCCAAACTCGCAACTTAACGCTGCTTGCGTCATCACATTAAGCAATTTTCTTGCAACATGATTACCGTCTATGAGAAACGCTTTATCGATAAGCGCTAACTTGGTAAGGGGAATTTGAAGCTTTATAATAAGAGATTTAAGCTGGCTATGAAGTAATGGGTCATCGAGCACAAAGTCAAAAAGCATAGCTACAAGCTCAATAATCTGACTTTCAGATGAACCTATTTTACCATGTTCGCCATTGAGCAAATGAATACGATCAACAAGCGCATAACTATTAAACTGTTCTGGCTTATCGGTATGATTGTGTATCGTGTCATTATTTAACTCAACTAACGACGCCTGTATTTTTGATAGTGCTGCAACAGCTGAAGAGCTATCGGGTTGACGAACAGAATCGTTAAGTATCGTGTGGAGCATACCAATAACGTCATTGCTCATACCGCTTGTACGAGCCGCTGTATGCACATGCGATAAACCCGCATCAGGCTTACCACTATGACCAACCGATGCAGGCACAACTCGAGGCTCATCGAACCTTGATTCGACGCTAGAATCAACACGAGCACTACGATGCTGCTGTCGAGAAGAGGCAACAGATAAAGACGGCAGTATATTACTGTCAATGAGAAACGCATTAATGCTTTTATAAAGGCTACCTAGCTCAGAAATCAGTACGCGATCAAATAATTTAAACACAATTAACTTGGCTTTAAGGTCAATATCTAAGCGTTTCACTTGCTCCATAAAAATACGACACAATACATCTGGCCCTAAAGGATTATTTTTCTGATAAATCTTTATTGGCAGTAAACTATCTAGCCTTAAAGATATATGCTGAATTGACTCACCGTAATGGTTATTGGCTTTAGCGACAGACGTATCCAGCGCAACCATCTCCTCGAGATCATCATTCCCCACTAACGAAAGCGCATCACAACTAAATGCTTCGATAGATGCCGACTCGGTAGAGTTATGGGGGTGCAATAAATCGATAAACGCATGGCTGACGGCCGCAACAAAGCGCTTCTCGATCCCAGGTCGCTGTACGCGCAACTCTCGCATAGCATCAAAAAAGACGTTTTGCTCTTGACTTGAAAACGCTTTATCTGCTGATTCAAAAAGCGCATCATCCACATGATCAAAATACACCTTAAGTTTTTCAATTAAGGCGATCTGACTACGCTCATGAACCGACCTAACAATGCTAGGAAGCGCGTTTAATTTAGATAAAATAATTTTATCGCTTTCAAAATCAAAGTTTACAATTTTAGAAGACATTTCCGGCCCTAAAGTATTAGACATACTCTTCTCAACCTAAAAGTATTTAAGCGTAGGTTAACGGCATAACACTAAAAACAAACAAAACGAGTTCGACTAAAAACATAACTCAAAAAGCGTGTTCTTAACTGCGAGCACCAGCTAACAATTACTATTTACTATAGCTATTAAAAACAATATTCTACCGCTTTATACGTGATTAAGGGACATAGATCACATATGTATACCGTTATAATATTAACAAGGACATTCTTAAAACATAAAACATAAAAAGCCTGCATTTAGCTGTATATTAATCAGGCAAAACTAACTATTACCGTATATATCCCACCGTTAATAATATAACCCTAGCGAATAAACAGTGACGCCCCGCTAGTTTTACCTAATAAGCTAAATCAATAGTGTGTACTAAGATCTATAAGCTAGAATTAGTTTATATTTAGTGTAAAAATAGATTACACGTTAAACTTAATAATTCGACAATCAATAACATAAGGCTCAAAGCGATATGACGAGCGCTCCAGCATCAATAAGTGGGTTTGCACACTGCCTAATAAACAACAATCTTGTTTCAAAAGAAGATGTCATAACTGCAATGGAGGACATCATTGAATCAAAAATGTCTCTCGCATCAGCACTGGTCAAGCAAGGAAATGTAACGGCCCGTGATATCGCGCTAGCGGCGTCGGAAGAGTTTGGATCCCCCGTTTTTGACCTGGCCGTTATACGTGAGGAATTTATCCCTTCAGGTATCATTGACGCAAAACTCATTCTCAAACACAATGTATTACCACTAACAAAACGCGGTAGCCGCATATTTGTTGCTGTCGCCGACCCAACCAACATTCACGCTCTTGATGAAATCAAATTCAACACGGGCCTGAGTACCGACGCTGTTATTGTTGAGACAGACAAGCTTGACATTGCAATCAAAACATTTCTGAGCGCTGAAGAAGAAAGTATCGGTGATGCTCTTGGCGGCCTAGATGAAGACGCTCTTGATGATTTAGATGTTGGCGAAACCGACAATGCAAAACCCAAAGGTGACGAGAACAGTGAGGTTGATGAAACTCCGATTGTAAGGTTTGTCAACAAAGTATTACTCGATGCAATAAAAATGGGCGCATCGGATATTCATTTTGAACCTTATGAAAAAGTCTTTCGGGTGCGCGTACGTAACGACGGCATATTAAAAGAAATTGCCAAGCCCCCTATCGCTATTGCTTCGCGGGTATCTGCACGTTTAAAAGTTATGTCCAAAATGGACATTTCTGAACGCCGAGTGCCACAAGACGGCCGCATTAAGATGAAAATATCAAAAACGCGCGCCATTGATTTTCGTGTAAATACGCTGCCTACCTTGTTTGGCGAAAAAGTTGTATTGCGTATTCTTGATCCATCCAGCGCCAAACTTGGTATTGATGCGCTAGGCTATGAAGAAGAACAAAAGAGCATGTTCCTAGAAGCCCTGCATCAACCACAAGGTATGATTTTGGTAACAGGGCCTACAGGCTCAGGTAAAACCGTATCGTTATATACGGGTTTAAATATTTTAAACACCCCAGAGCTCAATATTTCGACCGCAGAAGATCCTGTTGAAATTAACTTAGAAGGCATTAACCAAGTTAACGTGAGTACGCGTGTTGGCCTAACATTTGCGGAAGCGCTACGCTCATTTTTACGACAAGATCCAGATATTGTCATGGTAGGTGAGATTCGGGATTTAGAAACGGCAGAAATTGGCATTAAAGCCGCGCAAACAGGTCACTTAGTGTTATCGACATTACACACGAATGGTGCAGCTGAAACGCTCACACGGCTTATGAATATGGGCGTGCCCGCATTTAACGTTGCCACAACGGTGAGTTTAATTATTGCGCAGCGTCTAGCACGAAAGCTGTGTTCAGAGTGCAAAGAGCCAGCCGCAGATATCCCCGACGACATTATGACGCAAGAAGGTTTTGATGATATTGGCATCGATAAAAGCGAAATAACGCTCTTTGAGCCAAAAGGATGCAATATTTGCTCGGATGGATACAAAGGCCGAGTCGGTATTTATGAAGTTGTTCGCATCACGCCTGAAATATCTCGCATTATAATGGACGGCGAAAGTTCTATTGCAATTGCAGACGCCGCAAAAAGAGCAGGCTTTTATGATTTGCGTACATCCGCACTAAGAAAAGCGGCAATGGGCATTACCAGCCTCCAAGAGGCTAACCGAGTAACGAAGGATTAATTATGGCAACGGCAGGTACTACAAGCGTTTATGTTTATACAGGCATAGACCGCAAAGGTAAAAAAGTAGGCGGGCAAATGAGCTCGACAAATTCAGCCTTAGTTAAAGCACAATTAATTAAGCAAGGCATACGCGCCAAAAGCGTAAGAAAACAAGCTAAACCGCTATTTGGAGGTAAAGGCAAACCCGTTAAACCGCTAGATATTGCGATGTTTACACGCCAAATGGCCACTATGATGAAAGCAGGCGTTCCACTGGTACAAAGCTTCGAAATTGTTGCTGATGGATCAGACAACCAAAATCTGGCTGCGCTCATCCGTGAGATTAAAGACGAAGTCGCCGCAGGTAACGGGTTTGCTAACGCATTACGTAAACAACCTAAGTTTTTTGATGACTTGTTTTGCAATCTTGTTGAAGCTGGTGAGCAATCGGGTGCACTAGAAACTATGCTCGACCGTATCGCCACCTATAAAGAAAAAACCGAGCAACTAAAAGCCAAAATCAAAAAAGCCATGACTTACCCCATTGCAGTATTGATTGTCGCGTTTATTGTGACACTCATTCTGTTAATTAAGGTGGTGCCCCAATTTGCTGAAACCTTTAGCTCGTTTGGTGCCGACTTACCCGCCTTTACATTGTTTGTGTTAAATTTATCTGAAGGCGCACAAGCTTACTGGCATATTATTTTGTTCTCGGTTGTGGCTGCATTTATCGCATTTAAAAAAGCCCGCGAAAAAAGCCAAACCTTCTCGGATAAAGTGGATAAATTAACATTGCGCTTGCCTATTATGGGGCAGATTGTTTACCAGTCTATTATGGCGCGTTTTGCACGTACATTATCCACCACGTTCTCTGCGGGTGTACCGCTCATTGATGCACTCGACTCGGTATCGGGCGCAACGGGCAATGCCGTATACCGCGATGCCGTGACCAATATCCGCGATGAAGTCACCACGGGTACACAGCTTAATATTGCTATGACAGCCACGGGCAAGTTCCCACCGCTACTCGTACAAATGACAGCCATTGGTGAAGAATCGGGTGCTTTAGATACCATGCTAGATAAAGCCGCTGCCTACTACGAAGAAGCCGTAGATAATCTTGTGGATAGCTTAACCGCTCTACTCGAACCTATGATTATGTCTGTTCTGGGCGTGCTAGTTGGCGGCTTGATGATTGCAATGTACCTTCCTATTTTCCAAATTGGACAAGTTATTTAAACATGTCGATTATTGATTATTTGGCGCAGACACCCTCTGCGCTTTTTTTATGCACCTTTATTATCTCATTACTTATTGGTAGCTTTTTAAATGTGGTTATTTACCGACTACCTGTATCACTGATGGCCGGCTGGAAAAGTGAATGCGAAACCTTTTTAGCCGAAGAAAACGGCGAGACAACGGAGGTCAATAAAGGCAAAGCAGATCACGAAAAAGACAGCGTAGAGAACAATACAGGGAATAATAAAGAATCGACATTTAACATTGCCTACCCCGCATCACATTGCCCAAGCTGTAAAGCCGAGATTAAAGCCTGGCAAAATATCCCCATTATTAGTTACTTACTTTTAAAAGGCCGTTGTCATGCCTGTAAAATACGCATTTCACCGCGTTACCCACTTGTCGAGCTGGCAACTGCATTATTAAGCACGTGGTGCGTTTACTCTTTAGGTTTTTCGGTTGAAGCTGGGCTGGCAATATTACTCACATGGGCACTTATTAGCCTAACAATGATTGATATTGACCATCACTTACTGCCCGATAACATCACGCTACCGCTATTATGGTTAGGCTTGTTAGCAAATACGCAATCTGTTTTTGCCTCTCCTATAGACGCTATTATTGGCGCAGCTGCCGGCTACATGGTGCTTTGGAGTATTTATTGGGCATTTAAATTACTCACTAATAAAGAAGGCATGGGCTTTGGTGATTTTAAATTATTAGCGGCTTTAGGTGCTTGGATGGGCTGGCAAGCACTGCCTTTAATCATTATTTTATCATCATTAGTGGGTGCCATTATTGGTATTGGCGGCATATTGTTAATGGGCAAAGAGAAAAACAAACCTATTCCATTTGGCCCTTATTTAGCCATCGCGGGTTGGATAGCGCTGTTTTGGGGCAGTGATATTACCCGCTTATACTTGGGCTACGCCCTATAAACGCTATGCTAATTGTAGGATTAACAGGCGGAATCGGCAGCGGAAAAACAACTGTAACCGATATATTTAAAGACTTAGGCATCGACATTGTCGATGCCGATGTGATCGCACGGGACGTTACACGCAACAATACGCAAGTCAAAGAAGCAATATTTGATGCTTTTGGCGAGCACCTTCGCACAGCAGATAATCATATCGACCGCCCTCAGCTACGCGATATTATTTTTAATGACCCTAACAAAAAAGCACAATTAGAAGCCATTACCCACCCCGTTATTCGCTCCCAGATTCAAAATGCGCTTAGCGCACCCACCCAAGCGAATTACAAAATATACTCATCGCCTCTTTTATTCGAAAAACAGCAGCAAAAACTCACTAATAAAGTGATTGTGGTAGATGTACCCGTTAGCACCCAAATAAAACGTACTACGCAACGTGATAAGCAAACCGCCGAGCAAGTGCAGCGCATTATTCATGCGCAGTGCTCTAGAGAAGAGCGCCTAAAACAGGCCGATTTTGTGATTAATAACAATCAAACACACAAACATACACACAAACAAGTTGAGCTTTTACATCAACAATTGCAATTAATAGCGGAGCAAGAATAAATAAGCCTGTTTTCACGGGTGATTTATTCCGCTTTATGTTTCTGTTTGGGGCTTACTCGCACGTTTTTATCTCTATGCTGTTTACGCTTACGTTCTTCGCTCTCTACAGCTTCCTACAGCCTAAATGTAACTTAAAACGTATATGGCGTTAAAAGCATATTGAGATTTTACCTGGTCGTAGATTACACTGCGCTTTCACCTTAGAGAATATGATACCTTAGAGATCATGATACCTTAGAGAATATGAGCCAGAGCCAGCTATGGATGTTAAAACACTTTCAGTACCCTGCCCAACCTGTAACAAAACGGTTTTAATGACAGCCGAATACCCTGATCGACCATTTTGCTCAAAGCGCTGCCAAATGATCGATTTTGGGGATTGGATAAACGAAGATAATAAAATAGCAGGCAAACCAGCTATCGATGAAAATGACTTTTTTTAATCGCTTACTTGTTTGCTTAGCTAAATAAAACAACAAGGTACATTAACTAAACGCTGAAATACTCGCAATACCCTGTGCGCCACACCGTTTGGTTTGGCTTATATCATTCAAGCCAACGCCACCCAGCGCATAAACGGGCATAGAGGCATGCTGGCAAAATGTGTTTAGCGCATCCCAGCCAACAGGTGCTGTATTAGGGTGTGTTTTTGTTGCGCAAATAGGCGAAAAGAAGACGTAATCGGCGCCCACTCTTATTGCCATATCTAACTCATCTAAATTATGACAAGACGCACTCAACCAGCCTTTGACCTGCTGTTTGGTATCCCCTTTATTTTCACATTGATCAGCACAAAGCATTAACTCTTGACTGTTTAAATGCAAATGCGAATACGGAAGCTGTATATAGGTGTCTAAGGTGGTATTCACCACCACTCGCGCTCTACTTTCTACACTTAATGATTCCGCCAAATTGGATAGCTCAGATATATATTGCGCTTGATCGAGCAAGGGAAAGCGCGCATGCAATAGAGGGTAAGTTTGACCATCTAATAACACCTCAATAGCCTTAAAAGGCTCTACAGCATCAGCATCAACAGAAGGCGTAATCGGTATCGCATTAGGCAGCATGAGTGCAGTAATAATCGGTTGATTCGCATCAGGAAAAGTAAACTGATGTAAATCTTGGCACGCCACCCACTTAGCCTGCTGACCTTCACGGGCGGTGAGTGCCTTATCATCAACAATAAGAGGGCCTGATGACGAGCAAGGCACTAAGCCAACAGGCAACCAATGGGTTTGCACATACACATCATACACATGCAGCTCAACGGTTTTGGTTGGATATGCATAACGTAGTGTAATTAACGGGGTGATCACCTCGGTTAATACCGCATCAGTTGGAATCTCAAGCCCCAACTCTTCGTTTAACTCACGCACAAGTGCCCACTGGGGCGTTTCACCAGATTCTATTTTGCCACCAGGAAACTCCCAGCGACCACCCATATGAACATCTTGAGCGCGCTTAGTAATCAGTATGCGGCCACTGGGATCTTTGATAACGCCGACGGCGACCTGTACACATTTATGCATAAATAGCTCTTATTTCTAATAGTGGCATTTATTAGTGGCGTTTATTGGCTTGAAAAACTCTAGGTGAATGCTAAGTACACTCTAAGCAGCTGCCACCGATTGAGTAAATTTAAGTACGTTACTTATTACGATACTAAATAGGGTACTAAGTACGGCACTAAATATTGTACTAAGTACGATACTCGGCATTAATACGCACGTATTCGTGGGATAAATCCGATGTCCACAAGACGCCTTGCTCATTGCCACGGTTTAGGTTCACCCTTATGGTAAATACGCTTTTATCCACAATGGATTGCCCCTGCTCTTCGGTATACGATGCTGCTCTTCCGCCTTTTTCAACAATTAACACATCGTCTAAGTGTACAGTGACTAACTCAGGGTTCAGTGGTACGCCTGCGTAACCAATAGCGCAAATAATACGCCCCCAGTTAGGGTCGCTGGCAAACATGGCTGTTTTAACTAACGGGGAATGCGCAATCGCATAAGCAATATCGTCGCATTCTTGCTTGGTTTGGCCACCTTGCACATCTACGGTTATAAATTTTGTGGCACCTTCGCCGTCTTTAACAATCGCTTTTGCTAGCTTTTGGTGTACACGTACAACGGCATCTAGAAACGCCGTGTAATCACTGTTTTCTTCTTGAATAAGTGGGTTACCCGCTTTCCCTGTTGCCATTAGCATGCACGCGTCGTTCGTTGAGGTATCACCGTCGATGGTAATACGGTTAAACGAGGCGTTTGCCGCTTGGCGCGATACGCGATCCAATAATGCAGGCTCAATGGCAACATCTGTCGCGATAAACCCTAACATAGTGGCCATATTCGGGTTTATCATACCCGCGCCTTTGGCAATACCAGTAATGGTTACGGTAGTACCGCCAATGGTTATTTGCTCACTTGCCCCTTTTGGGCAGGTATCGGTTGTCATAATCGCTTGCCCCGCTTCTAACCAGTGCTGCTCAGCTAAATTGGTTAACGCTTCGGGCACAGCAGAAACAATTTTATCGGCGGGTAAAGTTTCGCCTATCACACCCGTCGAGAAAGGCAGTACATGTTGCGGCGTGGTTTTAGCTTGGCTGGCAACGGCATCACAGGTTTGCATCGCGGCCTTAAAGCCTAGCTCACCCGTACATGCATTGGCATTGCCAGAGTTAATGAGAAGGTAACGAGCCGACACCTGAGCCATATGCTGTTTGGCAATTTTAACGGGCTCTGCGCAAAATACATTTTGGGTAAATACGCCAGATACATGCGAGCCTTCGCTTAAGGCAAAAATCAACACATCGTCTCTGTCGGTATCTTTGATGCGTGCATTGGCTGTGCCTAGCTCAACGCCTTTAACAGGGTACATGGTTGGCCATTCAACAACGGGATTGCTCATAGTTATCTCTTTAATTTCTTTGTTTAATTTCTTTGTTTAATTTCTTTGTTGAAGCGCTTTCTTTAAGCTCTTTATTTAAGTTCTTTATGTAAGTTATCTTTTTTAACAGTACAAATAAAAACAGCCCTTAAAAGAGCTGTTTTTTTGAATGAAACACTGAATGCGTAAATTTAACTTAATTTACCGCAACAGGCTTTAAACTTTTTACCTGAACCACAAGGGCATGGATCATTACGCCCCACTTTTTGACCATTACGGCGCACGGGTTCGGCTGCTGATGCAGTTTCCGGCTCTCCTGCCGAACTGCCTGGGGCACCATCCCCTAAAACACTCGGCGCTTCGTCATGTTGCATTTGCATTTGCTGCATGCGACGTTGCGCTTCCTGCTGTTTGCGCTGCTCCATTTCTTCAATTTCGTCTTCGCTCATAGGCTGCACACGAAACAGTAAACGGGTGACATCTTGCTTTAACGATTCAAGTAGACCCTGGAACATTTCAAACGATTCACGCTTGTATTCCTGTTTAGGGTTTTTCTGTGCATAAGCACGTAAACCAATACCTTGGCGTAGGTAATCCATGGATTGTAAATGCTCTTTCCATAGTTGATCTAATACGTGCAGCATAATTTGTTTTTCGAGCATCTTGGCGCCGTCGCCTAGCTGCGCACGCTTATCGTTGTAAGCTTTATCGAGCTCTTGCGTGAGTTTTTCACGGAGACTTTCTTCGTTTAAGTTATCGTCTTCATCTAGCCATTTTTGGATAGTCAATGTTAAGCCGTATTCAGACTGAATATTTTGTTCTAGGCCTTCCACATCCCATTGCTCTTCCACACTTTGCGGTGGAATAAACGTCGCGAGTGTATTGCTCACCACATCGGCGCGGATGCCGTCAATCGCATCGCTGATTTCGTCGGCTTCTAGCAAGTCGTTACGTTGCGTATAAATTACGCCACGCTGGTCGTTTGCGACGTCATCGTATTCTAAAATTTGTTTACGGTAATCAAAGTTACGGCCTTCTACTTTACGCTGTGCCTTTTCGATCGCGTTAGAAACCATGCGGTGCTCAATCGCTTCACCTTTATCTAAGCCAATCGACTGCATAAAGCCGCGCATTTTATCTGAGGCAAAAATACGCATTAGATTATCTTCAAGCGACAAGTAAAAACGCGACAAACCTGGATCACCTTGACGACCAGCACGGCCACGTAGCTGGTTATCAATACGGCGCGATTCATGACGCTCTGTACCAATAATATGTAGGCCACCCGCTTCTAGTACTTTTTTGTGGCGCTCTTCGCAGTCTTTTTTGGCTGCCGCAATTTGGGTATCGCTTAGCGAACCCATTGAGGCTAACTCGGCTTCCCAGTTCCCCCCCAATACAATATCGGTACCACGACCCGCCATATTTGTAGCAATGGTCACGCGGCCAGGACGACCCGCCTGAGCAATAATATCGGCTTCGCGCTCATGTTGTTTTGCGTTGAGCACTTCGTGCTCGATACCAGCATCTTTTAGCTTTTGAGACATACTTTCAGAGGTCTCGACCGTGGCTGTACCCACAAGCACTGGCGCGCCTTTAGCGCGAAATTCGTTAATATCACGAATGATCGCATCGTACTTTTCTT
This sequence comes from uncultured Saccharophagus sp., assembly GCA_937920545.1. GTDB lineage: Bacteria > Pseudomonadota > Gammaproteobacteria > Pseudomonadales > Cellvibrionaceae > Saccharophagus. The sequence goes on along the minus strand of CAKZUG010000007.1, from coordinate 18,036 downwards.
CTACCGATAAAAAGACTAAATCATTGAGATCTTTACGCTGCACGTTTTTGTTAGTGGGGATGACCACCACGTTGAGACCGTAAATATGTTTAAACTCAAAAGCTTCTGTATCGGCTGTACCTGTCATACCCGATAGAGTTGGGTAGATACGGAAATAGTTTTGGAAAGTCGTGCTTGCTAAGGTTTGGCTTTCTGCTTGAATATTAACGCCTTCTTTGGCTTCAATCGCTTGGTGTAAGCCTTCTGATAAACGCCTGCCAGCCATTGTACGGCCAGTATGCTCATCAATTAGAACCACTTCACCCTCTTGCACAATGTACTCTACGTTACGCTGAAATAACGTATGCGCTTTTAGTGCAGCATGCACGTGGTGCAATAATGATAAATTGGCTGGCGAGTACAAGCTATCGCCTTCGGTGAGTAAACCTTCTTTAATGAGTTCAGCCTCAACGGTTTCGTGCCCCATTTCGGTCAGGTCTACTTGACGGTTTTTCTCATCTAAAATGTAGTGCCCACGCTCGTCTTCTGGGATCTCAGGCATGTTTTGTACTTTCATGCCTTCAGGCAAAGGTGCCTGTGATTTTAAACCAGGAATAATTTTGTTCACAGCGCGGTATAAATCAGAGCTATCTTCTGCTGCACCTGAAATAATCAGTGGCGTTCTGGCTTCATCAATTAAAATAGAGTCAACTTCATCTACAATCGCAAAGTTAAGCGGGCGTTGAACGCGCTCTTCTTTGGTGAGCGCCATGTTGTCACGTAGGTAATCAAAACCAAACTCGTTGTTTGTACCATAAGTAATGTCGGCTTGATAAGCAGCACGCTTTTCATCTTGCTGCTGCATAGAGTAAACCGAGCCTGTCGTTAGACCCAATGCTTTATACAGCGGCGCCATCCAATTAGCATCGCGTTGTGCGAGGTAATCGTTCACGGTAACAATGTGTACACCTTTACCCGATATAGCATTAAGGTAAGCCGCAAGCGTGGCCATGAGTGTTTTACCCTCACCCGTACGCATCTCGGCAATGCAGCCTTCATGTAGGGTGATGCCACCAATAAGCTGCACATCAAAGTGACGCATACCCATCACACGTTTACTGGCTTCACGCGCCGCACCAAAGGCTTCGGGGAGTAAGTCATTGAGCGTTTCGCCTTTTTCATAGCGCTCTCTGTATTCGGCTGTTTTTGCCGTGAGCAGCTCGTCGCTAAGTGCAACAAAGCTATCTTCAAGTGCATTAACCGCAGTAACAAGCTTGCTCATGCGTTTTAATTCGCGGTCGTTTTTCGAGCCAAAAAAGACTCGTGATATTTTACCTAACATAGTGATTCCAGTTCAGACGTCAAAGGTTACGCACGCTAGCATAACCGTATTATTATTTAAGTGAAGGAGGTAACGAAACGAGAAGTAAAATAGCTAACGATTCACGCGATGAATATAGCGCGCAGGATCAACAGGGCGACCATGCTTAAACACTTCAAAATGAACATGAGGACCTGTTGAGCGACCGCTCGACCCCATTAAAGCGACAACCTGGCCTTTTTTGACTACATCACCAATATTTACCAGCAGCTCTTTACAATGCGCATAGCGCGTTTTGTAACCGTTACCGTGGTTAATCTCAACGAGCTGACCGTAACCGCTGCGATCACTTGACCATGTTACAACGCCCGACGCGACGGCAATAATATCGCTGTTAGTTTTGCCTGCAAAATCAACACCTGCATGCCAAGCTTTACGGCCAGTGAAAGGGTCGGTACGGTGGCCAAAGCGCGATGACATCCACCCTTTTTTAATTGGGCGACCTGCAACAAATACTTCTTTTTGTAATTGACTGTTTTCAAGTAGCGCTTCAAGCGTACTAAGTTGCTGCTGGCGATTATCTATTTGTAGCGATAACTGATCAATAGCCTTGTAAAAATCAGGGGCGTTAAAAGCGCTATCGGGTGTGTCTGATAATTGCTCTGGCCCACCCATAGGCGGCATCACACTAAAATCAAACTCGCCTTTATCAAGATCGGCCATTTGAGTTAATCGCTCGCCCAGAGCATCAATGCGCATAATGCGCGCTTGCAACTCAGCCAGACGCAGCGTTAGTGCGTTGATTGTTTGGGCGGTTTGCTGTTTAACAAGCGCAATTTTTGACTCTTGCTCGACTAAGGAATCACGAAGATCAGCATGCGTTTTGTGACTAAATTTTTCGTCATCAGATTGATATTGCATGATTTGATGGGTGGCAATAGACGCACCAACAGGCAAACCCAATATACAAGCAGATATAAATGCACGACGCCACTTACCTAGGTTAAAGGTACGACTCTGACTATTACGCTTACTAACAATGATTATTTTCATGTTTGTGGCTAGATACAAGATCTTACAATAAATGAGTGTTGGTTTAACAATAAACGCCATTAAACCGCATACTTAAAATAATAGTCCGTTATAATAGATTAAGTAGACATAGTTCTCAATTATTGAATCAAACTATCGTTAAATTACCCTTTGCCACATAAAAAAACACTCATACGCACGACTATTTCTCATCAGGTATAAATTTTAGCGCCGCCGAGTTAATACAGTATCTTAAACCTGTTGGTTCTGGACCATCCCGAAATACGTGCCCTAAATGTTCACCGCACTTTGACAATACTTCAATGCGGTTCATACCCCATGAGTTATCAGCTTTTAACACGACATTTTCTTTGTTATACACGTCCCAAAAACTAGGCCAACCAGACCCCGATTTGAACTTGTGATCAGAATTAAATACTGGCAAGCCGCAACCAGCTGTAACATAAGTGCCAGATTTTTTATTGCGTAATAAATCACCCGTAAATGCACGCTCAGTTCCCTTCTCCCACAAAACATTATATTGTTTTCGCGTAAGCAGTTGTCGCCAAATAGGTTTAGGGATGGTGTTTAATAGCTCGCCTTTTTTAATGAGCACTGTTGCATCATCGACACTAAGAGCATGATTTTTATTGGCAGCTTCAGATGAGGTTACTTTTTCTGCCTGCAAAGAAGTACACAATATGAGCGATGCAGTTAAAGCGATAATGATCAGCGGAAATTTTGACATACTGACTCCAGTAGATACAACATAAAAACGTATTACACATACCATTTTATGCTTACTTATTCATGAGTAAAAACAGTTTCATATTTCATATAAATACAAATACATGTTCATACAGTTATACCTACGACCCTCCAGCCTGTATTGCGTTCAATGCTTTATATTTTTTGCAAAAACGTTATGCACGATAATGCTATTCTTGGGTACGAGATTTATTACTAAAAACGCGCTTCACCTTAAGTTTAGGATCGCTCCACGCGCCTTTCACGCTATAAGTCACACTTGACACTTTATCCACCTGCTTTTTAAATACTTTACTCACAACATAAATACCCACTGCAGCGGGTAAACTGACCGCCAAAGCGGCAGCAGCGGTTAAATTTCCCCCCATTGGGAGCGTCACAATAAGGTCGGTATCGAGGGTTTCGCCTATTAAATCAATCTCGCCGGCTAACTGCATTTTTGATGTGGTGGCAGAAACAATGAGTGGCTCGGTCATCGTGAGCATGCCGCCATCTAATTGAAAGTCGCCATCGATAGAGTCGTATACAAACCCTCGCTTAGATAAATCAGAAAAATCAAGCTTGACGCGACGCGCCAACGTATCGAAATTGAATAATCCAATTAAGCGCAATACCGGGTTTTCGCCAGCGCTGGCACCACGAATAAACGTACCGCGCTGCACGTTAATTGACGCACCCCCTGTAAATGTTGATAGGGCATACTGATCTGGCGCGCCGCGCCATGCCATATCGGTAACTATTGCCATATGTTCGCCGGTCATAAGAGCAGGTTGCTCCCACAGCGACAGCATAGTAGCTATCTCTTGGGCGTAAATGCTTCCCTCAAAGCGACTATGGTTATGCCCCTGATCAAATGACAGTGTCGCACCGATGAGGGGGCTGCTGTCATCCTGCGCTAAATGATCTTCTTTATCGCTATCACCCAGAACATTATTTTTAACGAGCGGTAAAATAGTGAATGTATTTGGATCGCCAGCGCCTTTAACCATTAAGCCTTTCACCTTACCGATAAGATGCTCAATCTGCATACCTTGACTATTAGGTTTTAACGCAAACCGCCACTGGCCAAAATCATCACCACCCCGCTTAACCGAATCAATAAAAACGTGCGTAGGCATAAGAGTCTGGTTAGTTAAATCTAATCCATCAAAAATACTGGTCTCAGGCATCGTTTTGAGGCTGTTTTTCGCCTCTTTTTCGGATGACGGCAAATGAAGATGAGTAAGGTTAATGCGCATAAGCGGCGCCGTTGTATCAACGCTAACCCACCCAGCGACTCGCTGACTATCAAGGTTAATGTCCCACAAATTATTAATACTTTTACCCGTTATAGCCAAGTCACTCACCGCTAAATCAGAGACATGCAACGTGCCAACAAGTACATTAAATAAAATAGGCAATGATGTGTTTTCTTGCGCGGCAGCTGTATGCTTCGTCTTCTTGGATGACTGCGCCTCTATATAATCAAAATAGGTGCCTTTAACGGTATTCCATTCTTTTGCATCAAGGGCATCAACCACACCAGAAATCACAAACTGATTATCTTTTATGCTATTAATGGTGTTTTCACCTAATGCAATAGCAATAGCATCAACACCTTCAGGTGCCTGCCTAAGCTTTACCTGTAGCTCGTTGCCCACATCAAAGGCATAGGAAATACCTTTAGGTTCAAAACGCACATCCACAGTAAAATCAATGGCCTCTGTCGCAGCTTTCAATAAAGGCATGGGCAAATCAATATGAGTGCCTATCAGCTGGCTATCCAACACAATACTGACAGGCTCGCCGGTTTTTCTCATGGGAATCGTTAACTGTCCCGACATAGCCGATTGCCCGCGCATAAAAATCAACTCGGGGCGGTCTGTCCACTCAAAAATATCTTTAATATTGAGAATACCGTCAAAAGCAATGACCGTTTTAGCCAAAACTGGCTTCACTAAGCGCTGCGTATTGCTTTTCTGATCAAGCGTGGTCGAAATAGACGCACTGAGCGGCTTACCCCAAATCGTTGCACTGAGCTGGTCACCATAAAAGCCCAGATGAGAATCAAAGGTGACTTGGCCAGACATATTATCAAGCTTAAATTTGGCCTCGGGGATAAACACATTGGTATTGTCCAATGTGATGTTAATCCGTTGGTAACCATCAGAGGCATCAGGTGTAACGGGGATACGTAAATCAATATCGGCACTCATTCCGCCAGTCACGCGCCAGCGATCAAATGTTTCACCGATTTGCTCTTTAATAGGGCTATCGAGTAATAACGATAACGCTTTTTTTGCTCCGCCCGAAACGCTACCTTTTATCGCTAGCGCACGCCCATCACTATCATCGACAAGCTGCATTTTTGCTTGCTTAATGTGGTTGTTTTTGATCGTTGCCGCACTAACATCAATGGTTAGGTCGCTATCATCGACACTCAATAATGCACTAATATTTTTTAACGGCGGCCACTGTTCATTAAAGCGCAATTCACCTTGTTCAATACGCCCAAACACCTGTATTGCTGGTGGATTTGTGGTGGTTTTACGTAATGAACCGTGATACATAAACCCAACATCAAAAAGACTCCCCCCTATGACACTGCTGTTTAGCCACTTATATAAATTTTTAGGGATAATTTTAGGGATGTATTTTTTATGGCTCGCGGCTACACTTTGACTAACGCCAATTAACAATGCCATTTTGCCTTCACCGTATTTACGAGCCATAGGTAAAGCCAAATTCAAATACCCTGTAGCCTGCTCGCTATCGGATGTCACATTGAGCAAACCTGACGAGATATGTACAAAACGCTTGTCAAAATCCAAGTGCCAAGCCACTTGCCCACGGCCTCGGTTAAATTGCATGGGGTTGTTATATGCTTGCGGTAAATACAACGAAAAGGGTTCTGTGTTATCGACATTAATGAAGCCACCCAACATTGTCCCCTGCACATAACCATTCGCATTTCTTATTTCAGGGACACCTCGCCAAGCATCAACTTGCCCGTTTTCCATCAGTGCTTTAAATAAGAACCAGCCACGCTCTTTATCAGTAAATTGTATATCTACATATTTAAGCTCGCCTTTAGGTGCCAATGACGTGACCGCCTCATTAGCCACTTTAATATCGCTCAGTAAATTCAGGTTATCCAAAAACACTAACCACTCGTCCACTTGAACGCTGGGTGTTTTTACACCCAAATCAGCACCTGCTTTTTTATAAAGCAGCAAAGGTAATCTGGGCGCGTCAATGCCTTGGTAGGCAATATCAATACTATCAAAGTAAACCTTTAAGCCGTCTTCAGCCTGCCAATCCCCAACGAAACTTGATGATATAGCATCGGGTAATTCACTGTTGGGCGTAATTTTGGCAGGGATACCATTAGCCTCAAAACGCCCTTGCATAGTGAGTGAACGTGTCAAGTTACCCTCAAACCTCAAATACAAACTCATCTTATGCTCAGTCAATGAGGCACTGTTCTTATCTGGCACAGGGATAAACTTATCCAACCCTAACGCTGAAAAAACATGGTTAGTTGAGAAGTCTTTCAGTGTTAAATACCCTTGAGCATGAAAATTCTCTTTATCGCGAGGATCACCTACTCCTTCAACGGTCAATTGAAACGTACGTGAATTATCAATATCAATAGCTGCTTTAAGACGATGAAAGTCCTTATCGTTTTCTAACTCAAGCTGGGGCAGGCTAATACGGGTGACTTCGCCCGAGCGAAACACCATATCAATATCGATATCACGAATATTGATGCGGCGACCAAATAAGAAAATATCGAAGGGATCATCAATATGAAAAGTGTTATTTTTTTTGGGCGTTCGAGAGATACCTTGAAGATGCCACCCACCTTGTTGATTTTGTAGTAATGTGGCTTTAAGTTGCTGAAACTGAATATCTTGCCATGCAATACGCCAATCAAGGAGCGACGACACCAAATTAATTTGTACCGACGCTTGATCTGCTTCAAACACCCGTAGCGCATTTTTATTAACCGTCACACCATTGAGCACTAACTTGGGCGTTAGCCCAGACCATGTAGCCTGCACCGATTCGACTTGAATGTCTGCATCCAGTTTTTCACTTAGCAGTTCGCTAATATGCTGATAGTAATCGTCTAATAGAGGGAAAGCTTCACGGGTAAGCTGGATAAATACTGCAAATAAAATCAAGCAAGTAAACACCAACGTCGCAATACGTTTACAGCAACCATAAAAACATGTTTTTACACAAAAAAAGCGTTTTTTAGGGATAACCTGCGACATTAACACTCACTCACGTTAAACCAATACAATATCGTATTGTTCTTGGGTATACATCGATTCTACTCTGAACTCGATTTTGCGCTTAATAAAACTTTCCAGCTCGGCAAAATTGGTTGACTCCTCATCAAGCAGAACATCAATGACTGATTGCGAGGCTAAAATCATAAACTGATTATTATCGTAAGCACGAGCATCGCGCAGAATCTCACGGAAAATTTCATAGCACACGGTGATGGCTGATTTTATCACACCGCGTCCCATACATACATTGCAAGTTTCACACATCATTTGCCCCAATGACTCGCGTGTACGCTTACGCGTCATTTCGACTAAGCCTAACTCAGAGACGCCAGTAATTCCCGTTTTTGCTTTGTCTTTTTCCAGGGCTTTTTCAAGTGTTCGTAACACCTGACGCTGATGTTCAGTCTCTTTCATATCAATAAAATCGAGCACGATAATACCGCCCAAATTACGTAACCTAAGCTGGCGAGCAATCGCCGATGCAGCCTCTAAATTAGTTTTAAAGATCGTCTCTTCTAAATTACGAGAGCCGACAAACGCACCTGTATTGACATCCACCGTGGTCATGGCCTCAGTTTGCTCAACAATGAGGTAACCGCCCGACTTTAATGGCACATTTTTATCAAGCGCCTTCTGCACCTCCTCTTCTGTACCGTATAGATCAAATAGCGGGCGTTCACCCGGGTAATGCTCTAACCGACCGCCTATTTCAGGTGCGTAATGAGCGGCAAATTTTTCTAAGCGTGCAAAAGATTCGCGCGAATCGACGCGTACTTTTTCGATATTATCACGAACCAAATCTCGAATGGTCCGCATAAATAGTGGTAGATCTTCATATATTAGTGACGGCGCTTTTTTATTTTTGACCTCTTCTTCAAGGTCATGCCAAAGGTGATAAATAAACGGGATGTCTGCACGCAAATCTTCAAGCGTTGCGCCTTCGGCGACAGTGCGGATAATAAAACCACCGCCACTGTATTGCTCTTTGTTTTCTTCGGCTAGTTGCTCAACCAGCTTTTTTAGACGTTTACGCTCTTCAACTTCTTCAATTTTACTCGATACGCCAATATGCGCGGTATTAGGCATATAGACCAAATACCGTGCCGACACAGATAACTGTGTGGTTAAGCGCGCGCCTTTCGTACCAATAGGGTCTTTGGTTACCTGCACTAACAGCGACTGACCTTCGTGTAGCGTTGTTTGTATTTCGGGGACATCGTGAACGGGGTCAGCACTTTTTTCGGCCTTTGTGTATTCAATATCGGAGGCATGAATAAAACCCGCTCGATCAAGACCAATATCGACAAATGCAGCCTGCATACCAGGTAACACACGCACTACCTTCCCTTTGTATATATTGCCCACATAGCCTTTATTGCTTGTACGCTCGATATACACTTCTTGTAGCATGCCGTTTTCGATTAATGCAGCGCGGGTTTCTGTTAAGCCACAATTAACCAATATTTCATCTGTCATGCTTTATCCTTTATACTTTTATTTTCGAAGGGTTCACGCTATTTATACGACCAAGGTACTAATAGATATAGTAGCGGCTGCATTGCATGCGCATCAAGTATTACCGCTATACAAAGAGCACCAGCGTCGCGACCAGAATCTCATGCGGTCGCCCCGCTCATGTAAGCGATAAAGGGGTCAAAAGCCCTCTATGCCCATACAGGCAAGTAGCTCAGCCGTTTCAAATAGCGGCAAACCTACCACATTACTATAACTGCCTGTCATGTCCGCGACAAACACCGCACCTAAACCCTGTATTCCATAACCACCCGCTTTATCTTGCGGCTCACCGGTGTGCCAATAACGTAATGCCTCTTGCGGACTAATATCACGAAACGTGACTTGCGTCGTAACATGAATACACTCTAGCGTATTGTTGTAGTAAACAGCAACGGCAGTCATCACCTCGTGGGATTGCCCAGACAACGTTAGCAACATCGTTTGTCCGTCAGAAGCATTAGCGGGTTTCTCAAGCACCACGCCATTTTTCACCACAATGGTATCGGCACCTATTACAGGCAAACTGGCATCTGATTGACGTGTAATATACGCCTTAAAACCGGCACGCGCTTTATCGCACGCCAAGCGCCGCACATAATTAATCGCAGGCTCGTTATTGTATTCTTCAGGCACATCAACCTTAACCACATGAGGCGTTAAGCCTATTTGCTCAAGAAGCTGTTTGCGTCTGGGGGATTGCGAGGCAAGAACAACCTGCGCATTACGAGTGAGATAATTCATGAGAAAGGTAAATAGCCCTATAGTATCAAGATGGACTTATTCTAAGCGATATACACGTAAAACCCTATTTAAAACAACAAATAAGAGGGGCCAAATTAAGATGGATACGCAGGTTTTAATGATGATATCTGACACACCCAAACCATAGCCAGCCAAACCCTCGACCCAGTTAACAGACAATAAATTCAGGCCTGCGAACAAACCAACCCACATTGATTGCTGCCAAATCGGATGGTGACGAATACGGTGGCACTGAAGTAAAAATAAGTACATCACTATCGTTAGCGCAATCGCATTCGCGCCCCATACTGAGCCTATAACAATATCGGCACATAAACCCACCAATGCAGCCACACCGATCCCCGCATGCAATGGCATATATAGCGCAAAATATATAATAATTAAACATAGCCAAGGCGGATTAAGTAGAGCAAAAGCGGGCGTAAAAGGAAACGCCATCATAAAAACAGCAAATAAACACAGCGCGATAAAAGTACACGGCAAACGAAGAGACATAGCTACTCTAATATTAAATCAATATCGTTAGTCGACGGCGCATCAAATAACAGCAATACATAACGACTACTATTTAAATTAGCCAACGGGCGCACTCGCACATCAGCAAACGCATTGGTCACGTCTTTTTCAATAGAGGCAATTTTGGCAACCGGGTAGCCCTTAGGGAAACGCAAACCCAAGCCGGAGCTAACCAATATGTCACCTTGTTTAATATCCGCGGTATTGGGAATATGCCGAAGCACTAGGGCGTCTAATTTACCGACACCTTCAGCAATAAAGCGCTCACCTGTGCGGTTAACCTGCACCGGTATGGCATGCGTTGCATCACTGATAAGTAAAACCTGTGCGTGGCTCTCACCCACTAACACAACCTGCCCCATTAAACCGCTTGCATCTAATAAAGGCTGCCCCACATATACGCCATCACGCTCACCACGATTGATCGTCACTTTATGCTCATTAGGGTTAGGTGTTATGCCAATTAACTCACCAATTAACACGCGCTCTTCAAAGGCTTTTGACGAGTTAAGCAGCTGATGCAAACGGATATTTTCTGCGCTCAGTGCCGCCATACGCTGAAGGCGACTCTGATAAATAAGCAATTCTGAACGAAGGGATTCATTGTCTTGGCGTAACGCTTCTTTCGAAGTAAGCCTATCCTCTAGCCATTCACGCACCGAACGCGGCCAATTGGTGACACTATAAAAAACACCCGACACATCAACTGAAACACGCTTAAAAGGTAAGAGCGCCTGAGAGTATAAGCCCGCAAAGCAGATAAATAACGTTAAGCTCAATACGACAACAAAGCGTGCAAAACGCGATGTCTCTTTTGAAAATAAACGCCTGATAGCCTTACCCCTAGCCGATTAAAAAAAATAATGTAGCAATAAAAAAATGGGCCGCATCATGCAGCCCATTTCGCTTTTGAGTTGAATTAGTACACCAAGCCAATATTGCGCTGATCAAATAATTCTAAGGCTTTACCACCGCCACGCGCTACGCAGGTCAGCGGGTCTTCAGCTACAACTACAGGCAAACCTGTCTCTTGAGAAATTAACCGATCTAAATCGCGTAGAAGCGCACCGCCACCCGTTAACACAATACCGCTCTCGGCAATATCTGATGCTAACTCGGGCGGGGATTTCTCTAACGTGGTTTTAATGGCTTGTAAAATGCCGGCAAGCGGTTCTTGTAATGCCTCTAGCACCTCGTCTGACGTTAATGTAAAACTACGTGGTACGCCCTCTGCGAGGTTGCGGCCACGCACATCAATTTCTAACACATCGCTACCCGCAAAGGCGCAACCCACCTCATGCTTAATGCGCTCGGCCGTGGTATCACCAATAATGCTGCCATAATTGCGTCGCACAAAATTCACAATAGCCTCATCAAAACGGTCACCGCCAATACGTACCGAATCACGTAACACCACTCCGTTAAGCGAGATAATAGCAATTTCAGTGGTGCCACCACCAATATCGACCACCATTGAGCCTGTGGCTTCATCCACCTCTAAGCCAGCGCCAATGGCCGCAGCCATGGGCTCTTCAATTAAACGTACTTCACGTGCGCCTGCGCCCTCAACTGACTCACGGATTGCACGCTTTTCAACCTCTGTTGATAAACAAGGTACACACACCAAAACCCGCGGGCTAGGCTGAAACCAACTGTTTTCATGCACTTTTTTAATAAAATGCTGCAACATTTTTTCAGTTACTTGGAAATCAGCAATCACGCCATCTTTTAACGGGCGGATAGCCGTGATGTTACCGGGCGTACGCCCCAGCATTCTTTTGGCGGCCAAGCCTACAGCTTCAACCGTTTTTTGGCCATTATGGTTGCGAATTGCCACAACTGATGGCTCATCTAAAATAATACCGCGTTCACGTACATATATAAGTGTATTGGCCGTCCCTAAATCAATAGATAAGTCGTTAGAAAACACACCGCGAATTCGTTTTAACATAATTTCTTTAACTACCTGTAATGAGCTTTATGCATTGCTTGCGCAAATTATGGTTTATTGTTATACAAAGTGACCCATAATCGCTAAATTTGTTGAACTCTATCAACCACAGGGTTTTTGAGCAAGGCGTAAATATGGTAACTTACCCATCCTTTATAAATATAGGTGTACCTAATTTAGCTTGTTCAATCACGCCTCTACTAAAAGTGGTGATTAAGCCGTCGATATTTAACATTAAAAGTAAACCCTTTTGTGCCTAAATGCGACTTCAAATACCCTTTAACTGTTAGTTAACGTGTAAAACAACAAAATTAACGCTACCTATGCTGTTATTTCCTAATGGAGTTGCCCATGGAGCCGTCCGAGATTCAAAAGCTAGCCAACTTGGCCATGCTGGATATCAATGAAGAAACCGCCAAAGAAACAGCATCAAGTATTACCGATGTGCTGGCATTAATTGATCAATTACAAGCCGCCGATACCGACGGGGTTGCCCCTATGGCGCACCCACTTGATGCTGTGCAGGTCTTACGTGCCGACAACATCACCGAATCTGACCAGCGTGACACACTCATGACAGTGGCACCGCAAACCGATAGCGGCCTGTTTTTAGTGCCCAAGGTTGTCGAGTAACGCACTTTTTATTCATAAAATAGTATTTATACACACTCGTATATCTGAATATTTGTATCTACAAACCAGTTTGAGGCCAAGCAATGCACAATTTGACCATTGCCGAATTAGTAAAAGGGTTACAAAACAAAACGTTTTCTAGCCAAGAATTAACACAACAAACACTTGACCGTATTCATGCCGTCGACCCTACGTTTAACAGTTTTATCTCTGTTAGCGACGAGCGCGCATTACAGCAAGCTAAAGCAGCAGACGCATTATTAGCGAAGGGCGATGCACCAACACTCTGCGGCGTGCCGATTGCGCAAAAAGATATTTTTTGCACCAACGGCACACTCACCACCTGTGGTTCTAAAATGCTGCATAATTTTGTGCCACCCTACGATGCCACTGTGGTCGATAACTACAATGCAGCTGGCGCAGTGATGGTAGGCAAAACCAACATGGATGAGTTCGCGATGGGTTCATCAAACGAAACCAGTTTTTTTGGCTCGGTCAAAAACCCATGGGATACCAACTGTGTACCCGGCGGCTCGTCTGGCGGCTCAGCAGCCGCTGTGGCAGCGCAATTAGTGGCGGGGGCAACCGCTACCGATACTGGTGGATCTATTAGGCAGCCAGCCGCACTGTGCGGGATTACAGGCTTGAAACCCACATATGGGCGCGTCTCTCGCTGGGGCATGATTGCTTTTGCATCGAGCCTAGATCAAGCCGGCACCATGACACGTACCGCCGAAGATGCAGCCATTATGTTGCAGACCATGGCAAGTTACGATAGCAAAGACTCTACCTGCGTCGACCACCCTATTGACGATTACCGCGCATCACTCAACAACAGTATCGAAGGCTTAACCATTGGCCTACCCAAAGAATACTTTGGCGAAGGGCTAGATCCTGGTACTCAAGCCCGCGTAGAAGAAGCCATCAAACAATTTGAATCGATGGGCGCAAAAGTAAAAGAAATCTCATTGCCCCACAGCAGTTTGTCGGTCCCCGCTTACTACGTGATTGCCCCAGCAGAATGCTCGGCTAACTTATCGCGTTTTGACGGCGTGCGTTACGGCCACCGCTGCGAGAACCCCGCTGACCTCGAAGATCTTTACAAGCGCTCGCGCGGTGAAGGCTTTGGCGACGAAGTGAAACGCCGTATTTTAGTGGGAGCCTACGCTTTATCAGCAGGCTATTACGATGCCTACTACAACAAGGCACAAAAAGTTCGCAGGCTTATCAAGCAAGATTTTGTAGACGCATTTAAAGACGTTGATGTCATTATGGGGCCCACATCGCCCACACCGGCCTTTGAATTTGGCTCAAAATCTGACGACCCAATTGCCATGTACCTCGAAGACATTTACACCATTGCCACCAACTTGGCTGGATTACCGGGCATGTCTATTCCCTGTGGCTTGGTGGGCGATAAACCCGTTGGTTTACAGCTTATTGGCAACTATTTTAACGAAGCAAAATTATTAAACGTGGCGCATCAATTTCAGCAAGCAACCCACTTCCACACGCTTGCCCCACAGTTTTTAAAAGGAGACAAGTAAGATGCAATGGGAAACCGTTATTGGCCTAGAAGTGCATGTACAACTTGCCACCCAAACTAAAATATTTTCTGGCGCAAGCACCGTATTTGGTGCCGAACCCAATACACAAGCCTGCGCAATTGACCTTGCCATGCCAGGCACGCTGCCGTCACCTAACGCCAAAGCCTTTGAATACGCTATTTTATTTGGCCTAGCCATAGATGCAGAGATTGGCGAGCGCTCGGTGTTTGAACGTAAAAATTATTTTTATCCCGACCTACCCAAAGGCTACCAAACAACGCAATTAGACGAACCTATTGTGGGTGCGGGCATTGTGGATATTGCATTAGAAGACGGCACGGTTAAACCGATCCGCATTCACCACGCTCACCTTGAGGAAGATGCAGGTAAATCGCTGCACGAAGATTTTATCGGCATGAGCGGTATCGACTTAAACCGTGCAGGCACACCGCTGATAGAAATAGTCAGCGAGCCAGACATGCGTACCAAAGAAGAAGCCGTCGCATTTGCCCGCAAACTGCATAGTATCGTGACTGCCATTGGTATTGGCGATGGCGACATGTCGCAAGGCTCGATGCGTTTTGACGTTAATATTTCGGTTAGGCCAAAAGACCAAGCCGAATACGGCACACGTACCGAAACCAAAAACCTCAACTCGTTTAAGTTTATGGAACGCTGCATCGAGCAAGAAGTGCAACGTCAAATCGAAGTAATAGAAGACGGTGGTACCATCAGGCAAGAAACCCGCCTTTATAATGGCGATACCCACACCGCGCGCGCTATGCGCAGCAAAGAAGAAGCCAACGATTACCGTTACTTCCCTTGCCCCGATTTACTGCCTGTTCATTTTACGCCCGAAGCAATTGAGGCCTTACGCGCAACACTGCCTGAATTACCCGACGCACGTAAAACGCGTTTTGAAGAAAATTTTGGGTTATCGCCTTACGATGCAACCATTATTGCACTCGACGCCAACACAGCCGCATTTTTTGAAGTGTGCGCCAAACAATGTGACGATGCAAAATTAACCGCAAACTGGCTAATGGGCGAAATGGCGTCGCAACTTAATAGCAACGACCTTACCATCAAAGACAGCCCCATTACTGCCGAGCAATTGGCCGGGCTCATTACACGCATTAAAGACGGCACCATTTCATCTAAAATTGCAAAAAAAGTCTTTGAAGCGATGTGGCAAGGCGAAGGCGATGCCGATACGGTTATTGAAAAACAAGGCTTAAAGCAAGTATCCGATACTGGCGCACTAGAAAAAATTGTCGACGATATTATTGCCGCCAACCCTGCTCAAGTCGCAAATTTTGTAAACGCCGAACCCGAAAAACGCAAAAAAATGTTAGGCTTTTTTGTTGGCCAAAGCATGAAAGCATCAAAAGGCCAAGCAAACCCACAAGCACTCAATCAAATTCTCATGACCAAGCTTAACCAAGCTGCAAACAGTTAATAGGACACTTATCATGGCGTTAAAAAAAGATAAACAAAAAGTACTCGGCGAAGTGTTTGATACAGAACGCGTTAAAAGCTTTTTAAATGTGCCCAAGCGCGAAGGCGTTGAACACGACTACGACATTCTAGAAAAAGCCTACCGTGGCATGAAAGCCGAAAACTTTGGTGAATTTGTCGCGTTTTTTAATGACGCAGGGCACAACATCAACGCAGTAAACGAAAATGGCCAAACGTTTTTACAGATTATTAAAGAGCATGATTTATCTAGCCCTTATATTGAGATTGTAAAAAACGCTGGAGCAAGTGACTAGTGAACCACACTGGCCAACCCACAACACAACCGGCAGCGCAACCTATGAGCAGCGTGCCCTTGGGTGCGTCGCACTTTTTTGAAGGCGCTAAACTCATGTGGCATCCGTCACTGAGGCTTTATTGTTTAGTCCCCATACTGGCGAATATTATTTTATTTTGCCTGATTACTGCCTTCTTTTTTGCGCAGTACCGCGAGGTTATCGACTTTTTTTTAGAGTTTATTCCCACGTGGCTCGCACCGCTCGCTTGGATTGTTTTTGTGATTGTGGGTGTATTGCTGGTAATTATTTATGGGTACAGCTTTAATTTAATCACTAATATTATTGCGGCACCGTTTTATGGGTTGCTGGCCGAAAAAGCACAGGAAATATTAACCGGGCAACCGCTAGAATCAGAAGCATTACTGCCTATGACTATTCGTGTTGTGGGCCGTGAACTGCTCAAGCTTTGGTATTTTTTATCGCGCGGCTTTTTAATTATTTTAATTACTATTTTAGTTGCGACAATTCCTATTATTCAGGTAATTGCCCCACTTATTGGTTTGGCATGGAGCGCGTGGTCTATGTCGATTCAATATGCCGATTACGCCGCCGACAACAACCAGCGTAGCTTTAAAAGGTTACGTCACTGTTTGTGGAGCAGTAAATCAACTAGCTTTGGTTTTGGCGGCACGGTCATGCTTTTAAGCACGATTCCAGTGATTAATATTTTTGTGATTCCTGCTGCCGTAACAGGCGGTACAATTTATTGGACAAGACAACTGTCGCACTCTTGTCGTTAGCTTTTCTAGCCATATTAAAAATGACGCGTGCTGATAAACACTTGGCTTACTCTATGTAACAAGCCAAGTGTTTTTTCTTGTAAGCACAACCCAAAATACAAGAGATACCCAGACAAAACGCCCTTCAAGCATCCTTTCAAAACACTCACAAAACACCCACTCAAAACCATCATAATGCACCCTAAAACGATGGCTCAGGTTTACGCTACAACGTTAAAACATCACAACGCTAAACATCACAACGATAGAAATAGCACTGACGGCCAAATACCTAGGCGTTGAACAATGTCCCGCTTGCAGCGTTAAACTTAGAATACGTTCATGTCTAATCAATACACTAAAACGCTGTTTATTCAGAGCAAAAAAAACCACGATAACGTTCATTATCGTGGTTCCATATCGTCGACTATGATGAGTAACAGTTGTTACGCACTCAGCGATCAACTAGCCAAATTAAAACTGACAGCTAGCTGCGCCTTGGTTACTAACCACTTTGACGTACTGAAGCTGTATGTTCAAACCGCCTTCAGAAGCAAGCACAAACGGCTTGTTAATTTTGGTCATATCGGTGCCTGCTTTAGCAAAACAACCTAACTTAATTTGCGCTGTTTGCCAGCCTTTACCTGCTTTTTCATTAAGTTGGCTTGCAATATCTAACTCGCTACCACAACCATAACCACACTCCATGCCTAATGTTGCCGATGTTACCGACTCGCTCAGCACATTGTAGTGAATTTCGATGGCCATATCGCCGTTTGATTCACGCTCAATATCAATGGGCTCGCCTTCAATAGAAGCAGACGCTTTACCTGTAAAGTTAAGTACACGTGAATCTTCTTGAGCTTGATAATCTAACGCTGTTACAGTTAAAGCTTTAGAGGCGCTAACGGCATTTGAATTGGTTACCTGTAGCTCGCCTGCGCTATCACGCAACACTAAACGCCAAGGCGAAACAGTGGCACCCGCTTCAAAGTAGTTTTGCGTTTGCACTGAAGCAAGACCGGCTAAACCAGACTCTTCAGGTAAAATATCGACAATGGCGTTATCGGCATACGTTAAACCATAACCGTAAGGGAAAAGAGGATCGTAATTTTCATCACCCACGTTGACGGCTGTTTGCGTTGCAAGCTTAGGCCATGAAAAGCTTAACTTACCTCTAAAGTCATGATTAACGCTAC
>CAKZUG010000006.1 GCA_937920545.1 uncultured Saccharophagus sp. | reverse complement strand
CTCTACCAACTGAGCTAACCACCCTTGCCTTGAGAGCTGCGCATTCTACCGACTTTAGCCTTGATGTAAACCCTTTTTTATCACTTTTAATGAGTTTTTCTAAAAGCGTTCAAAATAAGTACAGATAGTATTGGGCGCAGCCAAAAAAACAAAGCATTAACCCAAATAGCCGCCGTTAAGATAAATTAAAGGGTTAATATCGTCGCTATTAATATGTATTTTTTCGATGTTACCAATAAAAATATCATGCGTGCCATGCTCAATTTTCTGAGCTTTTTTACAAATAAACGCGGCTTGTGCATCTTTTAAGTAAAATAAGCCTGTTGTTTCATCTTTACACCAGTTGCCGGTAGCAAAGCGCACTTCTTCGTCATTGGGCATAGCGCATGTATTTGATATATCTTGCTGAGCGGCAGACAACAAGCTCACACAAAAATGGTCACCACTGTGCATAGGCTGAGAGAAACGAGCCTGCTTATTGACACACACTAACAATGACGCAGGTGAATCAGATACCGATGTAACCGACGACGCTGTCATAGCAAAACGCACGCCCTCGTGCGCCGCACTCACAACACTGACACCTGATGCCAAACGGCGCATACCTTCTTTCATTTGAACGGCCAATTCAGGGCTTTGCGTTGCAATTGTAGCTGTGTTTTGTTCTGTCATAGTGTAACCACTTATCTCTTTGTGAATTTTGTGAATGTTGCTCATGGCTTATATTAATGTTGCCAATGGTTAATACCGCTAATAAATTAATGTCTTTTTACTGCCGCGCTACCGAATTGGTACGCTGTTAACTAGTTAGTGCATGCAAGTAAGCACCCATACATTAACTGCTAGTAAGCCAAATTTTAGAAGTTTTTCCTACGCATTATCATCTAAAGGTGTAACGGTAATATTAAGGTCGATTGATATCTGCTGTAACCATGCGTTTAAGCGTGTAGAGGTTTGCTCGGGTTGTTGATCTTCGTCTAAACCCAACCCCACAAAATGTGTCTCATCGGGGTTAAGCGCTTTTGAGGCATCAAATTCATACCCCTCAACGGGCCAGTGCCCCACAATGGTCGCACCTTTGTTAACAATCACATCGTGCAACATACCCAAAGCATCTAAAAAGAAATCGCCATAACCAAACTGGTCGCCTAAACCAAACAAGGCAACCGTTTTACCGGTAAAATCGACTTCTTGGATGTCATCCCAAAACTCTTCCCAATCAGATTGTATCTGGCCAAAATCCCATGTTGGAATACCCAAAATAATGGTTGAATAGTCAGCAAAACTCACTTGCGTGGCATCGCTGATATCAATAATATCAATATCACCCGTAATACGGTTAGCTATACGCATCGCAATTGATTCAGTATTGCCATCATCGCTCCCAAAAAAAAGACCTATATTATTTGCCACCTATTTCTCCTAACGGTATTACATACGATTTATATCTATTTGTTATTCATGGCGTGTTATCAGGTTATCCATCAATAAAACGATTCTATATACGCGCGCATTCTCGCAAGATAACTAATACAACTCAATTATTTATCCATGCTTAAAGGCAATACATTGCCACTTGCACCTACAGATTACGTGACAAGTCGTTTGATATCGCCTCGTTTTAGTCAAAAATTTGACTTACCAAGAAAGTAAAACCTCGTATCTACTTGATTTATATTGATTTTATCATTAAAAAATTTTATGGCATATATTTCGCTTAACTGATAATAGGAATCAAAAATTAATCTATGTAAACTGAGGACAAATAATGGCCACGATGACCACAGCAATAGACAATACACATAAAACGCCTTTTGGTAGCCTTACCGTGAATGGCTTTGCCGCTGAAAATGACCTTCATGATTTGCAGTTTAAACTGGCTAACCACCTCCAAACAACACTTGATGTTAACCATACACTTACTGTATTTTTTAATAATATTGCACAACTTTTTACAGTCGAAAGCCTCGGTTTTGAAGATACCGTAAACACGCCAATTATGCTTGGCCAAGTTCAAAAACATACGGTTACCTATAATGTTGCCTCCAATAATAACAAGCTTGGTATACTCAAATTAACACGCAAAAAGCCTTTTTTGGAAGGTGAACTTGCGGTGTTAGAAACCTTAATTGGCGTGCTATTTTACCCCCTACGCAATGCTCTTTTATACCGTAAAGCATTACAATTAAGCATGCGCGACCCCCTTACTGGTATTGGTAACCGCCAAGCTATGGAGAATTGTTTTGAGCGTGAAATCAAACTTGCCTTGCGCCACGACAACCCATTATCGCTAGCGATTATTGATATAGACCACTTTAAAAAAATGAACGATACACACGGTCATTTAAGTGGTGACAAAGTCATTAAACATATTGTTCACAGCGTTAAAGATGCCTTGCGAGAAACCGACCAGACATTTCGTTTTGGTGGTGAAGAGTTTGTTATTTTATTGCATAATACACATCAAGAGCACGCCAAATTAACTGCCGAGCGCATCCGAATGATGATCGCGCTTAGCCCGGTAGATATAGGTAACGAGCAAGTTCACTCAACAGTTAGTATTGGTATTACATCGCTCAAGGCCAACGATACAACAAATAGTTTTTTGAAGCGCGCTGATGATGCATTATATAAAGCAAAAGAAGCAGGAAGAAACCGTGTTATGCATGGTTGATACGTTATTTTGGCCTTGCGATAAAAAAATCGCCAAATATATAGCCCAACAAAAAAAAGCGAACAATGATGTTCGCTTTTTTTATTTATAAACTAATCACTATTATCTAATTTATTATTTACGCTTGTTATTTGAGCTCGTATGGCTACTAGCATTGCGCTTTATATTACTTTTGTGCTGGCGAGAACGACCTGCAGACTCATCTGTTTTAGCCGCATTAAATTTAGCGCTCGTTTTCTTCACGCCTGCTTTAGCGCCCGCTTTTGTATTACGCTCAGAACGTTTGGGTGCTTTTGTTTTTGGTGTGGCAAAAGATGACCCTGGCTTATGCAATCGCTTTTTTTGACGATCACGAAAGTTTTTAAGCTCAGCCGAAAATTTTTGCTTAGGGGCGACTAAGTCAACAGAACCATAAAGTTCTTTAAGCTCTTTTTCTTCTAGCTCCATCCATTGACCCACACGCACATGCGATGGGATAAAAACACACCCATAACGAACACGTTTAAGCCGGCTTACACGGCAATCTTGCGACTCCCATAAACGCCTTACTTCGCGGTTTTTACCTTCCATCACCACACAGTAAAACCAACGGTTACTACCTTCTTGGGCACCTGGTACCACATCCGTAAATTTAGCCACACCATCATCAAGTTTGACACCTGCTTTTAAATTTGAAAGCGTGTCCTCTTTAATTTCACCCTGAACACGCACGAGATATTCTCTATCAATGTTACTGGATGGGTGCATTAGCTTATGAGCAAGATCACCATCGTTGGTAAACAACAGCAAACCACTGGTATTAAAATCAAGCCGACCCACCGAAATCCAGCGACCAGAGGTAAGCTTGGGTAAATGTTCAAAAACAGTTGGACGACCTTCTGGGTCATTCTGAGAACAAATCTGCCCTTCTGGCTTGTTATACAGCAAAACACGGACAATGTCTTTTTCAGAGGCGCTGGTCGAAACGACCTCACCATCTAAACTTATTTTGTCTTCAGGAGAGACTCGATCGCCTAATTTAGCAGGCTCATCATTCACCAACACACGGCCCGACGTAATAACGCCCTCCATTTCGCGGCGTGAACCTAAACCTGCGCGTGCAAGTACCTTTTGTAATTTCTCGCCCGCAACGGGGGGGGTTGTATCAGATGTATTCAAGTTAGACCATGCCTATAACAAAGAGTATAAAACAGCATTATACCCTTTAGCTCGGTATCATGCACAGAAAACCCAAAATCGACGGTCTAATAGACCGATATAAAATAAATAGGACGTTGAAACGCTCAACCCCATTATGTATCACCATAAACGCATAAAGTATGATCAAGAAGCAGCACGGTATAGACATACACAACTAACTTAAGCGAGCAAAAAGTAATCAACAGAAAATACGGTAAAAAAAATAAACACATTCATGATGCTTACCTTGTCACCATGACATCAATACTTGACGTTAAGATCACTTAATTTTTTAAACACTGTATTTTTAGCCCACTCTTTATGCATATCTATATTAAGTAATATTCAATAAGGCTCTCTTTTTTTAACATAGTACAGTAAAGCTATGTCCACTCTCTCCATGGGAGCCAAAAAAGAGCGAGGCCGCAGACTTTCACTCGTCATTAAAAAGAGTAATCTGCAGCATTAGAGGCAATTAAAGCAAGCCACTATCAAGAAAATTAATAGAAGCATTCGTATACATTTAAACTTACTATGTATCACTACTCTGTCGACACCATTTGAAAGGCTATTTAAATTTTGACCTACCTCATATTTAACCGTTTTATTATGACACGCTCAATATCGTACAAAATGTGTATTATTTTTATTTCTGCATTGGCTACTACGGTATTTTCTCAATCAAATGATATTTCTATTACACCTTCAGAAAAAATACATTATCACAACGATGTCAAACCTGTTTTAGAGTCGCGTTGCGTGGTATGTCATGGCTGTTATGATGCACCTTGCCAAATCAAAATGACAAGCTTAGAAGGTATATTCCGTGGTGGCCACAAAGATAATGTGTACAACATGTCTAGAATATTGAGCGCAACACCCACACGCCTAAATATTGATGCTGAAAACACAGAGCAGTGGAGAGAGAAAGAGTTTTACACTATTTTACCTCAAGACCAAGATCGCTCTCATAGCGCATTTAATGCCATCCAAGCATTAGAAAATTTAGTCTCTACCGATAATGACTTAGGCCTTCTATATAAATCATTAGCATTAAAACAAAAAGAAAAGCTACCCCCTAATTCAGTATTACCTAAATCTATACCTGTAGGCGTATCAAAAAAACACGCCTGCCCTACGTCCCAAGAATACAGTGAATTCAAAAAAAACAAACCTAACTGGGGTATGCCATACGGGTTACCCCCATTAAATTTAAACGATCAAAATAAAATATTAAGCTGGATAGAACAAGGCGCAACAAGCACGTCAGGCCCCGCCATATCAACGCACGATAAAGACCAAATAGAGAAGTGGGAAGCGCTACTTAATCAGAAAGATAATAAAAGTAAGCTAATAGCGCGTTACATCTATGAGCATTTATTTTTAGCCGCTATCTATTTTGAACATAAAAGTAAAACCGAAGACTACCAGTTTTACCGTGTTGTGAGATCAAGTACACATATTGGACAACCGGTTAAAATAATTGCGACTCGTCGCCCATTTGATAACCCAAAAACTGACCATTTTTATTATCGTATAGTGCCTAGTAACGAGACCAGAACATCTAAAAATCACCTGCCCTATTTACTCGATAGCAATCGGTTAGCTAAATGGAATACATGGTTCTATCAAAAAAACTTTACTGTCGACACGCTACCTAGTTACGATACCAGATCGGCAGCCAATCCATTTTTGACATTCTCATCACTACCCGTTAATTCACGCTATGAATTTCTACTTGATGAATCTCGCTATTTTATTATGAATTTTATTAAAGGGCCTGTTTGTCGTGGCCAAGTTGCTGTTAACGTTATTAGAGACCATTTCTGGGTGTTTTTTGTTAATCCAAAACACACCGACCAGCAATTTAGCGATGAGTTTTTATCTCAAAACTTTGAGCAATTTAAACTACCAAATAGTGACAGCAGTGAATTCACACCGCTTTTACTTTGGTCAAAGTATGCCGATAAACAAAAAGAGTTAAATACGGCTTATCAGCAATATTTAATCGAGCATCGCTATCAGATATCGAATTTAAATGAGGCATTTATTTGGAACGGCAACAATAAGAACCCGAATGCCGCACTCACTATATTTAGACATTTTGATAATGCTCAAGTTGAGTTTGGCTTGGTTGGCGGAACACCTCAAACAGCGTGGCTAATAGATTACCCCTTACTTGAACGGATTTACTATTTATTAGTCGCAAATTACGATGTGTATGGCAACGTCGCACACCAAGTAATATCACGTGTATATATGGATTTTTTACGTATGGACGGCGAGAAAAAACTCTTACAATTATTACCCAAGGAGCAACGGTTAGCATTAAGAAGTAATTGGTATAAAGGTGCAAATGACGATGCTCGCGAATATATAAATTATAACGTTTGGGATAAAGAAAACATGCAAATTTTCAACTATCAAGTACCGCCGTCTAAGACACAGCTTCTCAAACGTTTAAATCAACATGTAGCTCGTGCAATTGATCACCCATTGGTTATAGCTCAAAATAATCACTCGCCTCTCGCCTCGCTCAATTATGTGCAAAATAAAGGCTTTCAACACTTTGCAGATGTATCTGTTTTAAAGGTCACATCTCAGCATACACACACTTATTATACGATGATAAAAAACGTGGTACACAAGAATGTATCGACTATGTTTGATGAAAACGATCAAATACTGCATGATAAAACACATTTTGTTGTGCTAGAGGGTGTATGGGGTTCCTACCCTAATGCATTTTATGAAGTTGATACAAAACAGCTTAATCATTTTATTGAACAGGTTAAGCAAGCTCAAACGAAAGATCATTATTTAAATATTAGAAAGCAATACGGTATCAGGCGTACATCACCTAAATTTTGGCTATATAGCGACCGATTACACGAGTATTTAAAAACCGAAAAAAGACATGAATACGGCGTACTCGACTACAACCGATTAACACGCGATTAACATTTACTAAGGTAATTCATGAAATGAAATCATTAAATCAGCCCGTACCACCTCGCCAAACAAATATGAATGTTACGATAGATAAACATGTAAAACCTCAAACCTTTGGTGACAAAGTAGCCTACTCATTTGTAAAATTATTACGCTTTTTTGCTGATTTATTTTTTGCAAAACGCTACGGAAACCGCGCAATCGTATTAGAAACTGTTGCAGCAGTGCCAGGAATGGTGGGCGGTTTATGGCAACACTTACATGCATTAAGAAAAATACGCGATGACCAAGGCTGGATACGTATTCTACTTGATGAGGCGGAAAACGAACGCATGCATCTTATGACTTTTGTGGAGTTAGTGAAACCCAGCATATTTGAACGTATTATTGTGATGATTGTGCAGTTTATTTTTTATAATTTTTACTTTTTCTTATATCTCTTCTCTTCACGTACAGCGCATCGAGTTGTTGGTTATTTTGAAGAGGAAGCTGTTATTAGCTACACGCAATACCTAGCAGAAATAGATAATGGAAACCATGAAAATGTCAAAGCACCACAAATAGCAATTGATTACTGGCAGCTAGGTGAAGATGCGACATTGAGAGATGTTATTTTAGTTATTCGTGCTGACGAAGCAGAGCATCGTGATGTGAACCATCAATTTGTCAATATACTTGATGAGCAATAAAATATAGCCGAACCTATTGAGAAGGGAAAAACAACTTAACCGTTTTACACGACTATATTTCAACCCAATGAATAATGTGATCTTGGAGATCGTCAACATCATGTTCATTTAACGCAAAATCAGCCACACTTTTACCTTTCTTTACAGTACTTGAACGCGTGCTTTTTGTTTTTTTAGCTAACAATGGATGCCATTTATATAAAGGCTTACCTTCACTCACTAAACGATAAGCACAAGTTTTAGGTAACCAATTAAACGTATCAAGATCACTTGGTTTTAACTGAATACAATCGGGTACATGCTGTAAACGTTCATTATATTTAGTACAACGGCATGTTGTTACGTCTAATAACTTGCACGCTACACGCGTATAATACACTTCGCCTGTTTCATCATCTTCAAGTTTATGTAAACAACATTTACCGCAACCATCGCACAAGCTCTCCCATTGTAGTTGGGTTAAGTCTTGCAGAGCTGTAGTCTCCCAGAATTTTTCAGCCATTATTTTTGTAGCTTATCGTTAGGAATAGCTTGCATATAACTATCGGTTGATATCGGTGGCATCTGTATGTAATACCCTTTCTCGGTTAGTTGCGCGATGACTTTTTTTGCATCAGCACGCGCCAGTTTTTTCTCCGGGGTGAGTAGCATACGCATGCTATGCTCTAGCTTTCCACAATGCTTTTTGAACTCTTCAGGTAGACTATCTACTGTAGAGTCTTTCTTTAGATAAACATATAGCCCTTCTTTTTTGCAACTACGGTATATATCAATAATAAGTGGTGTCATGGTACTCACTGCTGTTGGGTCTGTGTCGGTAATTCGGCTTTTAATATAGGTTCAACATGAGGTACTTTCCATGATGCAAACCCGCTTGGAAAAGCCAATGTATGTGTTTTTTTGTAAAGTAAAACAACGCTCTCATAATCTTTTTTCTTCATGAGAATTTCTGGTGCAATATTATTATCAAGTGCATATACGCTTACTTTTTCACGTAATTTTTTAACTAAATTTAACGATTGAGAGGATAAGGGTTTAGGCACTAATGCTGGCCATTGCTCTTTTGGGGCGCTATGTTCTCTGGCAATAATATCGAGTATTTTTTCACCATAATACTTTAATGTTTTCTCATGAATATTTTTTGTCTTACGTAAACCAGAAAGGTCTTTAGGGCTATGTAAAGCAATATCAAATAAAATAGGCTCTTTTATAATATGGTTACGCGGTTTATCTTTTATTTGAGCTAGCTCTTCACGCCAACAACATAAGCCTTGCAACACTGCCAGTTTTGGTTGGCTAAGTTTGTATGCTTGTTTACAACGTAAATAACTATGTTCAGGTGTAAGTTGCTCAGAAAAATTTTTTAGTAGTGTTTTACTTTCATAAAATGCAATATCTAATCTGTCGATTTTGGCGAGCTTATCAATAAGTGTCAGTGCGAGCTCATATAAGTATTCAACATCCAACGCCGCATAATTTTTTTGCGGTACACTCAACGGCCTAGATAACCAATTTGAACGCGTTTGTGTTTTTGGTAACTCAACTCCCAACAAGGTATTAACCATATTACCAAAGCCTAACGAGAATCCAGTTCCGCATAATGCACCGGCAATTTGTGTATCAAGCAATTGGCTAGGTAAAAACCCTAAACGATGATGAAAGACTTCAATATCCTCTGAACCTGCGTGAATAGCAATCACAATATCATCATCGACTAAGATCGATTCGAGAGGCGATAAATCACTGAGCTCAACGGGATCAATAAGATAATTTTTCTCGCCATCACTTATTTGTATCAAACCAGCAATAGGATAATAAGTATTACTGCGCATAAACTCGGTATCGATTGCTAATATTTTTTTTGTCTCTAAGTGCTCGCATACCTGTTCGAGATGATCGAGGGTATCTACCCATACGATAGGTTGATTGAGTAACTCGTCGCTCATATTAAATTTCTCTTCTGCTGCTAATAGCGTGGGCTAATGTGCCCCCATCAACATATTCTAACTCACCGCCCAGCGGAATACCGTGAGCAATACGCGTCGCTTTTATAGTGTATTTTTGTGCATGCTCAAATATATAGTGGGCTGTTGCCTCGCCTTCTACTGTAGGGTTTGTGGCAATGATCACTTCTTGAATGTTTTCATTTTCGAAACGCGCATTTAATTCATCCATGCCCACTTCTTTTGGGCCAATACCATCAATAGGCGACAATTTACCTAATAAAACAAAATACAGACCCTTATATACCGATGCAGACTCTATTGCGAGTACATCGGCGGGCGATTCAACAACACACAAAAGATCAGGGTCTCGACGTGGGTTAGTACATATTTGGCAAAGTGTTTGCTCTGTTAAAATACGACAACGCTCACAACGCTTTACGTTTTCTACCGATTGACCTAAAACATCTGCTAGTTTTTTCGCGCCATGCCTATCACGCTCCAACAAATGTAATGCCATACGTTGCGCAGATTTGGGCCCAACACCTGGCAATTGCTTGAGCGCGTTAATAAGCTGATCTATGAGCGGGCTAAACATGGTGAATCCTATTTGAAAACAAATAACGAGTTAGTCATCTGTTAATCGTAATTACACACTGTTTCACACTTTTTGATTGAAAAGCGACCTATGAAACATTACTGGTATTAATCTAAACAGTGCTGGCAATCATTATAAAAATAACCACCAAACTTTCATGATGGATATATCTGTAACCTGTATCACTTTATTCATACAATAAATACTCTTGATAATGACAAACCAGAATAGTTATTAGAACGGCATTTTAAATCCTTCAGGCAGATTCATACCACCTGTTAAATCGCCCATAAGGGCTTTATTCGCCTCTTCTATTTTACGTACTGCGTCATTCACGGCAGCTGCAATTAAATCTTCAAGCATCTCTTTGTCTTCAGATAGTAAAGACGGGTCTATGTGAATACGTTTAACATCATGCTTACCTGTCATCGTCACTTTGACCAAGCCAGCACCAGACTCACCTTGTTGTTCAATATTGGCTTGCTGCTCTTGCATTTTTGCCATTTTTTCTTGCATTTCTTTTGCTTGTTTCATCATGTTGCCAAGGCCCATCATAACGCTCTCTCTTTTTTGTAATATCAATATTGTTTTTCTATTAAGTATTGTTTTTAACGGCAATACTATGTTCGTGCAATGTTGCACCAAATTCATTTTGTAATGTTTGTACGACAGAGTCAGTCGTCAAGGTTGCTACTGCATGAGCTTGTTTTTCTATGCGAATGCGCTCAGCATAACTTGCTGGTGTTTCTAAAGAATTATCTAATGGCTGTAAATGAATATGCGCGCGAATAGGCGTTTTGAAATAGTCACTTAAATAGTCTGAGAATCGCACACTATGTGACTCATCGAACAAACTAGCTTTAGCTTCATCTAACGCAAAATCTATTTGGTTTTCTTGACGTCCAACAAAAATAGTATTTGACGCGGTACTTTGTAACAACCCTTTTATACCTAATGATGGATAAATCATTGGCCAGTTTTCTGGTGTAATACTGTCTAAACTCACTTTATCTAATTCCACGTCATCTACAGATAAAGGACCTGCCGTGTCAGCATTAGACACGGAGGGGTTGGCTTTTGATAACGCACTATTAAGAGGTTCAGTAATGCCCTCTTTCCCTACAATACTCTTAACGTCATCACGCAGTTTTTGCTGAATAGTTTGAGCCACACTTTGATTTTTTAAATGTTCAGTAGACTTAAATTTTGAATCAATAATATGATGCTTATCAGTATTATTCACCGCAGCTTGTTTAGTTTGCCCTACAGGTTTACTTTTTATGACATCACTGGTTTCATGGATAGATTCAGCGTTCTGAGCAGTATCTACTTGAGCGTGGTTCATTTCGTTGATATACGCATGATAGCTTTCGCTATCAGATGGTAATGGCGCTGATACTTTTGATGGTATATTTTCGATATTATCATCAACACTATGCCCATCAGGCGCATAATCACTTTTATCTCGATGACTGTTACTTATTTCTTCATGTGGAACGCTTGACGTATAAGTAGAGTTCGTATTAGTTGTTAAGACATCTGGCTTTTGTAGCCTACTTAGCTGCTCTTCTTCGAATTTAATTTTTTGTTCAGCTGGTTGGCGCTTTTTTTCAGTATCGGCGCCCTCGTTATTCTCTTGTACATTATTTAATTCGCTTTCAGATGACGGTTTTAAACGACCTGTATTATTTTGAGTTAATTCAACAAGGGGTTTAGTCGGTACGTCAGCCACACCTTGAGGCTTAAAAGCTAACATCCGTAACAAGGTCATTTCGAAACCTGCACGTGCAGACGGTGATAAAGATAAATCACGCCGGCCAATCAATGCCGTTTGATAAAATAGCTGTACGTCTTCAGTGCTTAATGCAGCTGCAAATTCCAGGATATGAATACGGTCTCCATAACTATTATCCAATGCATCTGGCATAGCTTGCGCTATAGCTATGCGGTGCAATAAGGTAATTAGATCGCTTAAAGCAACATCAAAATCAGGAGCATGCTCAGCAAAAATAGAAACAGCGTCTAATATTTCACTGCCATCACTATTAATCAGGCCTCGCATTAACTGCTCAATAAGCTTGTGATCAATAGTACCTAACATAGCACTAATATCACTCTCACCAATTTTACCGCCACCAAAAGCTATACCCTGATCGGTCAGGCTAAGTGCATCTCTCATACTACCATCAGCTGAGCGAGCCAATAACCAAAGCGCAGCCTCATCAAATGGGACTGACTCTTTAATCAATATAGAGTCTAAGTGCTCGACAATTTTCTCGGCGCTTAAGTTTTTAAGATTAAATTGTAAACAGCGAGATAAAATCGTAACAGGTAATTTTTGAGGATCCGTCGTCGCAAGCAAAAATTTAACATGCTCAGGTGGTTCTTCTAACGTTTTTAAAAGTGCATTAAAGCTATGATTAGATAGCATGTGCACTTCATCAATCAGGTAAATTTTAAAACGCCCACGTGTTGGAGCATATTGAACGTTATCAAGTAATTCTCGTGTATCTTCGACCTTTGTACGCGACGCACCATCGACTTCGATAAGATCAACAAAACGACCTTGGCTTATCTCCTGGCAAGCGCTGCACTCCCCACAAGGCTCAGAGCTAACGCCAACCTCACAGTTCAAACACTTTGCTAAAATACGCGCAATGGACGTTTTACCCACGCCACGGGTACCTGTAAAAAGGTAAGCGTGATGAAGCCTATCGTGATCTAGCGCATTAATTAAAGCTTTTAAAACATGCTCTTGACCCTGCATTTCACGAAACACACGTGGACGCCATTTTCGTGCCAGTACTTGATAGCTCATAGATAATTATCGCGTTTGAATTAGCATTTAATTATACGTGTTAAACACTGATTTGTGCAGGTATTCCACTAGGTATTCTATTACAAGAATAGTAGGCATAAACAGAAATATGAGTTAGCTGATAAAATACAAACAAGTACTAAGAGAGGAAAGGAGTAATTGAAAAAGAAAATATAATATTTAGATTGGAGGTGACTCAGCCTAGCCACACCTCGGCACATAGTTATACTGCTACCGTTGCTCCCTTCCGGGCCTGGCGGAGTTTACAGCGAACTATTGCGAGGGGACCAAACTGAGCCACCATAATAAAACTAAGTGCTTGCGCTCTTAGGCTTGTGCATTATCCTTATTTTTTTATCTTTTGCAATACTTAATCAAGTATTAATGTAGAGGTTAGCAAGAGCAGTCCGTATTCTAGGCATTATGAATACTATTAACACTACCACTTATCAATATATACAACTTACTTATAACATTCATAACCAGTTGTTCAAAATAAACACATACCATATTAACTTCACAGGCATACACCAATTGTTATTAGCGGTGGCTCTTACTACTGCTCTTTTAGCTATACCGAACTCCAATACCTTTGCAATAAACATATATCTACTGTGGCATTGTTTTACCTTATACATTATGCCTTTAAAATACAAAGAGGAATGACATGTCGACCTCATATAAAGCATTGATATAATTAGCAATATTGATCAGTATTCGAACTCAACAAAAATAACTATATTGTCATTGTAAGCACGTCTTATCGTTAGGTTTTGAACACATTAAGCGTATTTTAGCAACTATGTTATTGAGCTTATAAAGTATTTAAAACAGCTAACTCAATATAAACAGGTACGTACTAAAAGCTATAAATAGCTACTGTACGTTTACGTTTATTTACCGCTTCTACTAACCTTTAATTTAAACGTATATTAACGCGTATTAACACCCTGAAAAACGAATAAACAGTATGTTTTAGTATCAACATATGAGTATAAAAATACTTAAATCGAAAGGCTTCATACTAATAGAGCTTATATCGGTTATTCACAAAAATTAGCAGATGCAGCTAGAAGCTCAATGGTTCAAAATTTTGCGACTAGCATTCAAATTGCTGCAATGTTAAATGCAATGAGTTTTTATACTTCACCGTGCTACTTGGTTAACGGTGATGGCGTCGGAAATGTTGGGACGGTTGCATTGTAATACAGACAAGTATACTCGGGTGACTGGGAACAACGACTTGGTGAAAACTGCTTTTATTGGTTTGGTACTGCACTCAATGGCATAGCAGAAATAATGGTGGCACTAAATATTCGTGAAGATAAACTCAATAATTATTGGATGCTCCACAATCGTCAGAACCCAGCACCGCGACCAGATGCGTTATGGATGGTATCTTTTACACCAAGTGACAAAAAAGGAATTAGAATAGTTACCCATAACAATACTGCATCAAGATCGTAAGTTAATGAACTTGGGGCAGCTAACTGCTATATAAAATACTCAACACCACTAGGTACATTTGTAGCTGCATCAGTTGAAACAGTCACTATCGGATGCTAAAAAATTTTATTCTAAAATGCCTTGCGTATAATGATATCTAAAACCTTACAATACCGATTACTATTACTCAATATACTCATCTTCATGCAAACTATTTGATGTACGCTATTAGTAGCTCAATCAAACAACCAACAAACATTCTATTAATACACAAACCGCACGCATAAAAAAACCCCGTATACATTAGCATACGGGGTTTTCGGTATAAAAGCCTGACGATGACCTACTCTCACATGGGAACTCCCACAC
>CAKZUG010000005.1 GCA_937920545.1 uncultured Saccharophagus sp. | reverse complement strand
GCTCCTGCCTCCAAAGGTTCGTCATAGCGAGATGACCTATTCTTTTTTGTGGGTTTTGATGGGCTGGTGGCTATTTTTTTGTGTGGTGATGAGGTGTGTGGTGATGAGGTGTGTGGTAATGAGGTGTTTGGCTGATTGGTGAGGTGAGTTTTACTGCTGGATGTTGATGTTTTGAACAGGTCATCTCGCTATGCCGAACGCGCTGTGAATACATCCGTGTACGCTCTTGTCGGCTCCTTCCTCCAAAGGTTCGTCATAGCGAGATGACTTGTTCTTTTGTGAGTTATGATGGTGTTGGCATTATGTTTCTATTGCTAAGCGTTGTCATTTTTTTGTGGTGTTTTTCTAGGTTTAAGTGATTGGCCTATATGACCCACCTATATTTTACGCTACCACATTAAATCGTCAGGTATTTCATAGTCGGCGTAGGGGTCATCTTCGTCTATGGTGTCTTGTGTTTTTTCAGCTTTCGATACAATCACGCTTTCATCGCGCAGGGCGATTTTTTCGGCAACCACGCTGGGCACAACCCAATATTTGTCGTCGCTTTTAACAATA
Source organism: uncultured Saccharophagus sp. (assembly GCA_937920545.1). Taxonomy (GTDB): domain Bacteria; phylum Pseudomonadota; class Gammaproteobacteria; order Pseudomonadales; family Cellvibrionaceae; genus Saccharophagus. Next base: position 6,200 of record CAKZUG010000005.1, on the reverse strand, counting down.
GTGAGCTGGCCGTTGGCGAGTTGGTTTTGGTGTTTGCTGCTGACAAACAATTTTTTAATGGTACTGCCATCGGTAAAGTTGTAGGCGATATCGCCGTTTGTGGGTAGGGTGTTGAGTTTAATAAGCTGTTTAATTTGCGCCGCAATGGCTTTTTGATTAGCTTGTGCTTGACGCTGCGCATTGAGCTTACGGTCTTTTTCGGCCTTTTCTTGTTGCGCTTGTTTGACGGCTTCTTTTGTTTCATCGACTACGGGTTGCGATGATTTACGTTGTACTTTTGCCTGTTTGGCTTTTTGCTTGCTGGCTTGTTTGGCTTTTTTCTTGTCAACTAAACCTGCTTTGAGTAATTGATCTTGTAAACTGCTCATTGCGCATTACCTATTTATTCATAAAGCGTTATTATGTGCGCCTTACTGCCCTCCCGCAAGCGTCAAACGCGCTGCCAAGACATATATGGTGACCAAAATTACTTCCGATACATCTGATACAACTTCTTCTGGCTCTTCTACACCCAGCTCTGCGCCCAGTGCGTTTTCGCAATTGGCATTAAGTGCTGCTTTACTCGATAACTTAGCGTCGCTGGGGTTTAAAAGTATGACGCCTATTCAGGCGCAAAGTCTGCCGCCTATTTTAGAGGGCCGCGACGTGATTGGGCAGGCTAAAACGGGGTCGGGTAAAACGGCGGCGTTTGGGTTGGGTATTTTGCATGCCTTGCGCGTAAAGCGTTTTAGGGTGCAGTCTTTAGTGTTGTGCCCCACGCGCGAGTTGGCCGATCAGGTTGCCAAAGAGATACGCCGCCTTGCCCGTGCTATTCATAATATTAAGGTGCTCACATTATGCGGCGGCATGCCATTTGGGCCTCAAATTGGCTCGCTTGAGCACGGCGCACATATTGTTGTGGGTACGCCCGGGCGAGTGGAAGAGCATTTGCGTAAAGGTCATTTAGACTTAGCCGAGGTATCGACATTTGTATTAGATGAAGCCGACCGCATGCTAGATATGGGCTTTGCGGCATCGATTGACGCTATTATTGAGCATACGCCACGCGAAAAACAAACGTTATTGTTTAGTGCGACTTTCCCTCCAGAAATCGAGAAGATTGCACAAAAGGTACAAAAGAATGCGCTTAAAGTTCAAGTAGCCGCGGGGCATACTAAGCAAAGTATTGCCGAGTCGGCGTACCATGTTGAGGGTGATGATCAGCGCCTGCAAGCCGTACAACTTTTGTTGTTAAAGCACGCGCCTGAATCGGCGGTGGTGTTTTGTAATACTAAAAAAGCCGTACAGGATGTGGCCGATGCATTAAGTGATGCGGGTTTTAGCGCACAGGCGTTACATGGCGATTTAGAGCAACGCGACCGCGATATCACCATCACCCGCTTTGCGAATAAAAGTGTACAGGTGATGGTCGCTACAGATGTTGCCGCCCGTGGGTTAGATATTCATGCACTCGATTTGGTGATTAATTACCACCTTGCGCGTGATAACGATGTGCATACTCACCGTGTTGGCCGTACTGGTCGCGCAGGTGCAAAAGGCGTGGCTTGTCATTTGTTTTCAGAAAAAGAGCGCTTTAAAATTGAGCGTTTACAAGAGCAAAGCGGCGTCACATGGCCACGCAGTGCTTTGCCAGATAAAACACTATTAAAGCAAGCACCGCCCCAACCTGAGATGGTGACCATTCAAATAGATGGCGGTAAAAAACAAAAAGTTCGCCCCGGTGATATTGTAGGGTGCTTGACGGGTGATCAGGGTATTGACGCTAAGGCAATTGGCACGATCAGTATTTTTGATAACAGCGCATTTGTGGCGGTCACTTTTGATAAAGTGAATGTTGCCCTTAAAAAAGTACAGCAAGGTAAGTTAAAAGGCCGCAGTTTTAGAGTGAGAAAAATTACTTAATTTTTTTATATTTTTTTAGGTTTTTCTGTTTTTTATTGTGTGTTTTTTCTTGTTAATTTAACTATGTGCCCAGGGAAAGGGCACTTTTTTTGTGCGTGTTTATGTGAATACGTAGTAGTGTCCCTCATCGTATATTTTATGTCTGCTAGTTAACCCCAATGTTTAAAAAGGTTTTATCTTGATACCTCAAGCAAGCTCTTCTATTTCTATCACTCGTTTTTTTAATGTTTTTTCTTACACCAAGCAGGCCGTTAAGCTTGTTTGGCAAACCAGTAAAAAATACACCTTGTTGCTGGCTATTTTTACAGTGGTAGCGGGTATTTTACCGTCTGTTATTGCGTATTATGGGCAGCTTATTGTTGATGGTGTGATTGCTGCGCAGGCCCACACGGTCAGTGACGGCACTCATGTTAAGCAAGATAGCGCTGGGTTATTTATTTTAGGCGTTTACATTAGCCCAATATTACTTTGGTTGGTTTTAATAGAAGCAGTATTGGCGGTTGCTTTAATGAGCAGTCAGCGGGTGATTTCTATTGTGCAATCGTTATTTAGGGGGCTGCTTGGGTTTAAAGTGAATTCGATGATTTTACAAAAAGCGTTAACATTAAGTTTAACGCAATTTGAAGATTCTGAATTTTACGACAAGCTCGTACGTGCCCGTAGACAAGCCTCAACGCGCCCATTGGGTTTGGTCAATAAAACCTTTGCATTACTGCAAAACGCTATTGGCTTGGTGGGTTTCTCTATTTTATTGTTGCAGTTTAGCCCTGTTATTTTACTGCTTTTATTTTTAGCGGCGCTGCCCGCTTTTTTTACCGAAACCTATTTTTCTGAAAAAGCCTTTACCTTATTTAAGTGGCGCTCGCCCGAGTCGCGCGCGCAAAATTATTTAGAAACACTGCTTGCCCGTGAGGATAACGCCAAAGAAATAAAATTGCTGGGTTTAGGAAAGCTTTTTTTAACCCGTTATACCGCTATTTTTAACAAATTATACAAAGAGGATAAATTACTCACTTTGCGCCGTGATATTTGGGGTGCGGTGATGGATGTGTTTTCGGTTGTTGTTTTTTATGGCGCGTTTATATGGGTGATTATTGCTGCCGTTAAAGGCGATATTACCATTGGTCAAATGACCATGTATTTAGTGGTGTTTAAACAAGCGCGTAGTGCTATTAAAACCTGTTTAACCTCTATTAGCGGTATGTACGAAGATAATTTATATTTATCAAACCTGTATGAATACCTCGATCAACCCGGTCAAGAGATTAACGGTACGGTTAAAGAGGGCATCAAGCCCAATACCGGCTTTATCTTTGAAAATGTCAGTTTTACTTACGAAGGGGCAGCCACGCCCGCATTATACGATGTCTCGTTTAGTTTACAGCCCGGTGATAGCTTGGCCATTGTAGGAGAAAATGGCTCGGGGAAAACCACATTAATTAAATTGTTAACGCGTTTGTATTCGCCTTCTAGTGGTGTTATTTATTTTGATGGCACGCCGCTTGAGCAATGGGATAGCGATTTTTTGTATCAAAAAATTGGTGTGATTTTTCAAGATTTTATTCGCTATCAATTATTAGTGGGCGAAAACATAGGGGTGGGGTTAGTTAACGATATTGATAACGCTGATAAAATAGATGCCGCTGCACAATACGGCCAAGCCGATGCCTTTATTAAACGCATGAAAGACGGTTACAACACGCAGCTAGGGCGCTGGTTTAAAGGTGGCCAAGAGCTATCGGGCGGGCAGTGGCAAAAAATTGCTTTGGCACGTGCCTTTATGCGCAATGATGCCCAAGTACTTATTTTAGATGAGCCCACCGCCGCCATGGATGCACAAGCCGAGGCCGATATTTTTGAGCAGTTTAAAGACGTGAATAAAGACAAAATGACCGTGCTTATTTCGCACCGTTTTTCTACTGTGCGCACTGCTAATAAAATTATGGTAATGGAGCAGGGTCGTATTATTGAGTTGGGCGACCATGCTTCGTTACTTAAGACGCAGGGGACCTACGCCAACCTTTTTGAGTTACAGGCAAAAGGTTACGTTTAGTATCATATCTTGGCGTTAAAATCTTTTTTATTGATTTTATTGTATGCATGTATTACTTTTTAATTACCTAAAAGGTAAGTACAAAAAATAATAAATAATAATAATATATGCAAGGTATCAATATGAAAAAAACATTAATCCAATACAGTTGCGTCCTAATTTCAGCCGGCGCATTAGTCTTTTCAACGTATTCTTTCGCACAAGAAACCTTTAGCGGTTTTAACCCAAATTGGAGTTCTCTTTCGCAAGGTGTAGAGCGTGCTACAACACGCGCTCAAAGGGAGGCATTATCTGATCGCGCTGAAGATGGTTTAATTGATACGCGCGGTACGCGTATCAATGTGCCCAACTCACTTATCGAGACAACCTCTACGGGGAGTCGATCGGTTATGGCTAACAGCGTATTACGCTGGCATAACCCTTTGAGCAGCACTTTCAAAAATCCAACGAGTTCTCGTTGGTACCAAAAAGACGGTAATACACAGGTATTTCGTGTTTTTCCTGGTGATGAAAACTTATCAAGTAGCCGTGAGGGTGCTGGTCGTAGTGAAGCCTTCGCATATAATTTAACAACAGTTGAAAGCGATGGAAAAAAATTAACATTTTCTGCGCGTTATCATGTTGCGAAGCATAATAGTAGCCGCGATGTTAAGTTATTTCAGTCTAAGGCGCGTGGTTTAGATACTATATCGGGCACCTACCCTGCTTGGGGGATCGCGTTGTGGGTCGAGAAAGATGGCGATATCATTTTAGTGAAACGTAACGAGGTTTTTTCTCGAAATGAAAAGATAGACACAGGTTACAGCGTGGGTCAGAGCTTTAACTTGCGTATTGTAGATGATGGCTATAGTTATAAGGCGTTTATTAATAATGTTGAAAAAGCTTCAGGGGTATGGGAGCGAGGTGATTCACCCACAGTGGCGCGTTGGGGGGCTTATGTGCAGGGTGGCTCTAATGGCGTTCTTACTGGCTCTGTAGATGACCCTATTATTGTTTATGTCAGCGGCGCGCGCGTTACTTTAGATTAATGGTCGCGGTGTCAAATATTTCTATTTAGAATATTAAATTTAAGAAAGGCGTTAAATTATTTTAACGCCTTTTTTTATGCTCTTTTTTTATGCGTTATGGATATACAAACCTAAGGCATTAGATTTAATTAAGGATTATTCTGGCGTCTAAAACATTTTTATTGCACCGTAATGTTAATGCCTATAAATTGATTTTTGTGCGTGATCGAATGAATAAAACCAATAAATCATTTTTAGGTATTGTTATGAAAAATTATTTTTCTCGTTATACATTATTCATACCCTTTGTCGGCTCTGCTCTTTTGAGCCTTACTTCCACTTCATTATTTGCACAAAGTACATTTAAAAATAATAACCCAAGCTGGTCACATTTATCCGCAGATGTTACGCGTACCCGTACTCCTAGTCAGGCTGCAGTATTAGCGGATAAAGTCGAAGGCGGTATTGTCGATACACGCGGTACACGGGTAAATGTAAATAACGGTACGATCGAAAGAACAGGTACGGGCAGGCGTGCAGTGATGCCCGATAATTTGTTGCGTTTACATACGCCGTTAGGTACGTCATTTAAATTATCACCCAGTTCCCGTTGGTATCAAAAAGATGGAAATACACAGGTTTTTCGTGTGTTTCCTGGCGATCAAAATAAAGTGGGTGGTCGTGTAGGTGCAGCGCGCAGTGAGGCATTTTCTTACAATACAACAACCATTGAAGCCGATGGTAAAACACTGACATTCTCGGCGCGTTTTCATGTGGCTAAGCATAATACAAGTCGCGATGTGAAATTATTTCAGTCTAAAGCAAGGGGAAAAAACAGTTACACAGGTAAAGACCCTGCATGGTCATTGGCGATGTGGGCGGAAAAAGACGGCGATATTATTTTAATTAAACGTGGCGATAATGGAGACCGTAATATAAAAATTGACACGGGTTTTAACGTTGGCCAGAGCTTTAATTTACGTGTTGTTGATGACGGGTACAATTATAAGGCATTTGTGAATAACATGATGTTGGCGGATGGAAGCTATGAACGTGGCGATGCACCGACAGTGGCGCGCTGGGGAGCTTATGTGCAGGGGGGATCTCATGGTGTTTTAACGGGTGGTGTAAACGATGATGTTATTGTGTATGTGAGTGGCGCACGCGTTGTAGTAAAATAATGAAAAACACTCTTTGACAATATACTCTCAGAGAGTGTTTTTACTTTTTACTTTTTA
>CAKZUG010000004.1 GCA_937920545.1 uncultured Saccharophagus sp. | reverse complement strand
ATATCAGACGCTTACCCCTCAAATGGAATGAAACACAAGGGTCTTTTCCTGCATTTATCGATCAAGCTAACATTGGTGTTAACCCTTTGCGACACCCGCTACAAATCAGCCTTCAAGCGGCTATTGATTGCAGTATTTTATTTAACTTCACTCAAAAACAATCTTACGCAGATTGCGCAACCGATATACTTTACACTGTTATTCAGGGGCTAAATAGCACCCCTATTAGCACAGAGCCAGTGCACTTAAACAATAGAGGCTGGATTGTATCTAAAAATCATTTACTAGAAAGCCGCATATACAGCGCACAAATACCTATTATTTATGATTTTATGTATAACTACTTAAAAAAAGGTGGCAAAGCGTACGATATAATACAAAAAAAACATGTACCTTTTGATTTTGAAGCCGCACAAAATGTGTTTAAAGCCAATGCGCAATTAGCCTTAGACTCGGGCATAATTAACAATAACTGGCCTGTTTTAGAATCTACAAGCTTAGTGCATAACGCCCTTGCTATTGACGATAAAGAAATACGTCAACATTACCTCAACCATTATTTGAACCTCAATACACCTCATCAAGACTCCCTCGCCAAAATTGCTAAAAACTATGTAAACAAAGGAGATATTTGGCCCGAATCACTCAACTACTCGATTCATGTTGCCTATTTCAGCTTATACCTCATGACACTACTTGACCGTATAAACCCCCAGCTGCAGCTAGGCAACACCTACCCTAATATAGCCACGGCATTACTTACCATTGAACAATTGCGCTTCCCCAATAAAGCATTTCCAGCTTTTGGGGATGGGGCACGTTTTTTTAAAGATAATTATTTTGAATATGAATTAGCGTATAAATCGGCCATGTTAAATAATAACAATGCACTTATTCATACTTTTTCTAACGAGTTAAAACAGGCGATCAAAACAGGCAGATATAATCGAAGTAAACTACTGCCTCAGCATACTAGCGCCAAACCCTACTATGCTCCCTTAGAGCTTTTATGGGCCGTAGGCGACTTAGGTAAACAAAAAAGCACAGCAACCTTTGACGCGCATACGACTGTTGATATTCCTTTTGCTGGTCTATTTATTCAGCGCAATATAAATACGCGCGACCCAGTTAAAAATGGATTAATGGCAACAACAGGTGGCGGTAGCTATGTACATGGCCATGCATCGGGTATTGATTTAGAGCTGTACGGACAAGGGCATGTTTTGGGTGTTGAAGCAGGCAAAGGTGCCTACCCAACAGACGTACACCAAAACTACAAACGTTTATTCGCAGGCCATAATACAGTGATTAGTAATGGTGCTTCGGCCTCTAAAGGTGGCTGGATTCAATTGGGTATTCACCGCGTACAAAAAACATTTATAGAGCCTGAGCCGCGCACTCCAGCAATAAGTGATGCTTACTCCTTTGTGACAACCGACTTTTATGACGAACATAATCTTGTAAAAGAAGCGTACCACCAACGAACAACAGCCGTCATACGTCTGAGCGATAACCACGGTTATTATCTTGATATATTCAGGGCCAAATCTGATAATAACAATCAATTTCATGATTATTTATACCGTAATTTATCCGACACATTAGACATTTATTCACAGGACAAACAACTCAAGTTGCAACCCACACCAAACCGCTACCCCAAAGCTATTGATGCTAAATGGTCACACGATAGAAACTTTGCCCACCCAGGCTGGCATTTCCTAACCAACATTCACACATCAAAAAAAACCAACAAAGGTATAGTGGCCAACTTTACTGCCAATGCCTATAAAAATAGCCCTATTACAATGCAAAGCCGTATTATTGAAGGGTTAGATGTATCTATTAGCCAAGCCACAGCACCTAAAACAAAAATAGAACCCGAGCCTTACAAGCATAAAACTATTCCTATGTTTTTATTACGCCATCAAGGCGACACATGGAGCAACCCTTTCGCGCTCACATATGAATCATTTTCCAACGGTGAAAAACCAGCGCTCACATCAACACACAGGCTAATGCATAACGGTTTATTTAAAGGCGTAAAAATCACAGCAAGCATCAACAAAAAAACGATCACCCAATTTGTTTTGATACAAGAAGGAAATCAAACAACGTACAACAACACTGAATATAATTTTAGTTTTTCAGGGCACTTTGCCGTTATCACATTGGCTGATAGCGTGCTGCAAGATTTATATATAGGGGAAGGTAAAACACTGCGTTTTCAAAATACAAGACTCACTGTACCCACTGATAACCACAGCGCTTATTTTAAAGCACAAAGGTAAAAACTAATGAATTTATATTTTACTATTTTAAAAATATCAGTATAAAATCAATCATTCTAAACTGCTTGTATACTGATATTACAAGGCTCCATGCCTCACATTAATTATTCACGCTGCGAGAATGAAACCAATTAACTGGTCGTGCGGTTTTATGCACTTGATCAGTAACGCCTAACACCAAAGCAAACAACGCCATACGCACCAGAATGCCGTTATCGGCTTGCCTAAAAATAGCCAAGTTAGGGTTGTGGTTTAAATCGTTATCTAGCTCGTTGGCATCGGCGCGAGAATCACGCGGTAACGGATGCATAATAACGGTATTGGGTTCGCAGTATTGTGTGTAAATTGCTTGGTTCAAACGAAAACGCCCTCGGTATACATCGGCCTCTTCTTTTGAAGCAAAGCGCTCTTCTTGAATACGCGTCGAATACACAATATCAACATTGCCAATATTTTTGGCTAAATCGGTTGTGACGGTTATATCGTGCCCTTGGCTTCTGGCGGTATCAATATAACTCTCGGGCATGGCCAGCTCGGAGGGCGAGATTAAAACAAACTGTACACGGTCAAATAAGCCTAACATGCGCATAAGTGAGTGCACCGTACGGCCGTGCTTTAAATCGCCAATCATGGCAATGCGTAAACCATCGAGTTTACGACCCTTATCTTTTAGCTCTTTTTGGATAGTATATAAATCTAACAGTGCTTGGCTTGGATGCTCATTTGCCCCATCGCCGCCATTAATAACAGGCACACGGCTAGCGGCCGAAAATTCTGCCACAGACCCTTCTTCTGGGTGACGCATACAAATTACATCGGAATACCCAGATAGCACCCGCGCGGTATCATACAGTGATTCACCCTTCGCAATGGCCGAGCTTTTAAAGCCGGTTGTTTCGCGCACCTCGCCACCCAATAAATTAAACGCGCAGCCAAAACTTACGCGAGTACGCGTAGATGGCTCAAAGAACATGTTACCTAAAATAGCGCCTTCAAGTACGCGCGTCACTTGCTGCCTTAGCGCGTAAGGTTCCATGCCGTCTGCGACGGTAAAAATATGTTCGATATCTGCGCGTTCGAATTGCCCAACGGATAAAATATGCTTGCCTGTAAAGTCCATTGTGTTGCCTTTTTGTTAAAAATTAAAATGTCATAATATGAATATACATACGAATATAAATATGAATATTTATAAGAGCATAAACGCATGCATCTTACGCTGAAATGGCCGCTTTTTTTGCCAAGCCATATTCGTATAATGTGTTCAGTATATTGATGTTACGCGCGTTATTAAGGTGCGCCTCTTTTAACTGATGTATCTCGTCAAAAAAAGCCTGTAGCGATAACTTACCCTGCCCGCCCTGCTCAATACTTTGCTTAACATGCTCTTGCCATTGCTGCTTATGCTCGCCTTTTAACAAGGCGGGATAATTACGGGCAATATACAGCGGCAGCATCGCATTTAAACGTTTATCGTCGAAGGCAAAATGATGGGTTTGTAAATCGTCAACGCCCGCCTCGCGTATAGCCTGCATGCTGGGTTTATCGTTACCTTTAATAAAGCCATCGTATAATTGTTGCTCAGGGTCGACACTTTTTTGGAACGTATCTTGCGCAAAAACATCTTGTAACTTTGAGGCAATATTGACGCTGCGTAATTGCTGCCAGTGCCTTTCGCATTGCGCTTTATTGATCCCCAGCCGCGCCTCATGCGCAGGTGTAAGCAGCTTTGGCGTGAGTAAAATGGGGCATTTATTTAAATGAATACACTTTATGGGTAAACGCTCTTCGCCGTCATCTAGCTCGCTGGTTGGGGTATATAGTTTTTCGCGTATTTGCTCTGCGCTAAGGTGATTCAATATTGTGGGGTCGCGATCTAGCACCACAACAATCACCGCATTTTTATTGCTAGGGTGCATGGCTATGGGCGCAATAATATTGGCGCAGCCCTGTTTAGCGGCAAATTTAGACGAAATATGCAGTAAGGGTTTTTGCTCTCGAAGCTGAATAAGCTTGGCCACTTCGGCCTTACTTTTTAACGTTTCTAAATGGGCATACAAACCGGGGTGGGTGTCTTTTATTTTTTTAGCTAAGCCAATAGTAGCCGCTACATCGCTATAAGCATCGTGCGCGGCACCGTGATCAATATGATTAGCTTGCGTGAGGTTTTCAAGCTTGAAACTTGGAACCCCATCTACAGTTGGCCACTCGATGCCTTCGGGTTTGAGCGCATAAGTGCACCGCACCATATCGATAATATCCCAGCGCGAATTGCCGTTTCGCCATTCGCGCTCGTAGGGATCATAAAAATTACGGTATAACGTGTACCGTGTCACTTCATCATCAAAGCGCAAAGAGTTATAGCCCACGCTGCATGTGTTGGGCGTGGCAAACTCCTGATGGATACGGGCGATAAATTCAGCCTCATTGCACCCTTTTTGGTTTGCCTCTTGCGGCGTCAAGCCAGTGACTAGGCATGCCATAGGCTGAGGTAAAATATCCTCTGGCGGCTTGGCATAAATAACGAGCGGCTCACCCACAATATTAAGCTGAGTGTCGGTACGTACGCCAGCAAACTGGCTAGGGCGATCCACTTTGGGGTTGGCTCCCCATGTTTCATAATCGTGCCAATAATAGGTAGGCTGCATGATGCTCTTCTGTATTTGTTAATATGTTATCAAAAGCACGCTGGATAACCCAACGTGAACATGTCACTATTGCATGCTGAGCTTGCAAACATACGAATTCTTAAATATATTTGAATAGACACGCACACTGATTTTTCAGATATTCCTCCCATTATAAACAGACGGCATGACGCTGACACATAAAAATGAAAGAACTTGACCCTTTATTAGCCTCTAACAAACAATGGGCGGCCGACATCAAAGCCCAAGACCCCACTTTTTTTGAAAAACTATCTGCCCAGCAAACGCCAGAATATCTTTGGATAGGCTGCGCCGATAGCCGTGTACCCGCCAACGAGATTGTTGATTTACTCCCTGGCGAGCTGTTTGTGCACCGAAATATTGCCAATTGCGTGGTCCATACCGATTTAAACTGCTTATCGGTGATCTACTACGCCGTGCGTGTTCTCAAAGTAAAACACATTATTGTGTGTGGGCATTATGGTTGTGGTGGCGTGCAAGCCGCATTAACCGACCAGCAATTTGGCTTAGCCGACCACTGGATACGTAATATTCGCGATGTTTACTCACACCACTTTACCGACCTTGAAAACATCAGCGATAAAGAGCACAAAGTAGACAGATTATGTGAGCTAAACGTGATTCAGCAAATGCTAAATGTGGCGCACTTACCCGTTATTCAAAACGCATGGGCAGACGGACAAGATATATCGGTAAACGGTTGGATATACAGCATAAAAGATGGGCTACTTAAAAAACTCAGCAAACCGATTTTTCATGCCGAACAAATTGCCCCAGAATACAGGGTTAAAACGGGTTAAAAGCCAGTACCCTACGGTTAAGATAGGGTGCCTAGGCTTTACATTGTTACTCATTTTCGCACATGCCTACACCCGCTCAAGGCATGGCCGAGTATAAAAATAATGGCACCCCTACTTTAAAGCTCAACACAGTAGACATCAGAGCGCCCCAGCCTCCCCATCAAGTCACCTGTCGTGATACTTACCTCATACCAGCACGCCTATCAATATAGGCATTCACGGGCTATTAACACGTACATGCGCGATAACATCCCGGTTTACCTTAAATGAAACCAACAATAGGATAAAACCTTTTGGACACGCTATTTTGCTCGGTTTACGCGTTACGCCCAAAAACAAACAGCCCCCACCCGAACGTGACCTGCATCACAGTTTTATTAATCATCTAAATACTCACCTGTGATTTGTCACAAAAGTGATCAAGTAAAATTGACTCATCACGAGAACCGAGCAAAATGGCGCTTATATTTTATTGTTATCGACAATCCGATTTACCAACAAACACATTATTTACCACCACCCAACACAATAAAAACACCATCTAATTGCTCAGGGCTGCATGTTGCCTATCAACCTGCTAGGCCGCATCATCTTACAACAAAGGAACACCTGTATGAAAAAGCATCAACGCCACCTACTGGCTAGTTTTTTAACACTTGCAGCTACCTCAGCCGCCACAACATACGCCAACCCAGGTTATAACTCTGGCCAAGCTTTACCTGCAACTTACAGCCAGACGATTATTGCCGCCAATAAGGGCGTTGTAGCCAATGATGGTCGAGATGATGCCAAAGCACTACAGGATATTATTGATGGTATTCGTATCGATAATGCCCCTTCGAACCTTATTCGCATTTTATTACCCAAAGGCGAAATCAATATTAGCGATGAAATTCACGTCGACCGCTCTGGTATCGTGATCGAAGGTGCGGGCAACAACCCCGAAACAGGCACTAAAATTGTGGTTACATCATGGAAGCCATATGGCGTTGATGGTAAAAATGCACCCGATTTTGACAAAAAGTTTTGGCCTGGTTTTGCCGCTTTTCGTACCGAAACACGCATCATGCACCCCAAGAAAAACGAATATGAAGGTGGCATCAACTTTCACTGGAATCACTCTATTGAATTAGAAAAACCCGCACGCCTAGGCGATACCGTAATTGCCATAAACCAAGACGTAGAAGACAACTTCTCTGTGGGCGATCTCGTGTATGTTGGCGCAGCCAGTGATAGCGACTTTATCAATACAAGCGGTATTATCGACAGTAAACGCACTAACTCCAGCGTTAGAACTGGGCATATGCGCACACAGATTTTTAAGGTCGTTGCCATTAATACCCAAACCGACGAAATCACCATCGACAAACCCCTTGAATTTGATATAGCACTACAGGGTGAATCAGGTTATAACAGCCGCGTTATGCCCGTTAAAGCCGTTGAAAACGTTGGCTACCGTAATTTTTACATGACCATGGATAACGCGGGTACTGACTGCGCCGACCTTAACGAACGCGAGTTCGGCGACAGTAACCCAAATGGCGTACGTTTACGCTATCTCAATTTATGTGCCGAAAGCGCCATTCATGGTTTAATTTTTAAGTGGACGTACAACGGTTTTGTTGAAAACGTCAAAGTAGAAATGATTGGCTCACACCCCATTGTGACCGAATTCGCAAAAAACATGACCTTTAAAGATAACTTATTAGATGGTTCATGGAACAAAGGAGCGGGTGGTAACGGCTATTTTCGCGGCTCAAAACTGTATGACAGCGTGATAGATGGCAACCGTATAGAAAACTTACGCCACCTCACACTACAGTGGTCAGCAACGGGTAACGTGGTTAAAAACAACTACCTAAATGTGGATATTAATCTGCATGGTGGCTGGGAACGCAACAACATTATTCACAACAACACATCAGAAATTCCCTTTGAGCATCGCAGCTGGGATACCAAAAAGCAAGAACCCTCTGACGGCACATGGCAACCCGTTTGGTATGGTAGTGGTGATCATGCTACAAATTGGTCAGGCCCTACAGGCCCTAACAATATAATTGTGAACAACAATTTCAAAAAAGCACTCTCAACCGGTGCGCGCATAAACAGATGGAATCTATTTGACGAACCAGGCACCAAATACACCTTTGCGTGGGATGGCGAGGCATTTGATCATATTAATGTTCGCGGGCAAGACGTTGATACTTGGACACAAGCTATCGCTGAAGATGTTGCTTCTGACATACCAAATACCGGGGTATTAGTTGAGTTTATTAATAACAACGACCTTGATAACGACGGCGTACTTAACAACAACGACCGATGCCCAGCTACCGCAATGGGTACAGATGTTAATGGTAATGGCTGTAACTTAATGGACAACGATACCGACGGCGACGGCATACCCAACGGGCAAGACAGCTGTCCAAACACAACAGCTGGCACGCAAGTTGATACCACTGGTTGTGAGATTATCGACGGTGATGACGACAACGATAACGTGTTAAACAGTGTAGACCAATGCCCTAACACACGCGCCAACGCAGACGTTGATGCACAAGGCTGTGAAATTATCGACGGTGACGACGATAACGATAACGTGTTAAACAGCGCGGACCAATGCCCTAACACACGTGCCAACGCAGACGTTGATACACAAGGCTGCGAAATTATTGACACTACTGACGACTCGTCAGGCAACCCAACACCAGTGGATAACACGCCAGACAATAATACAGATGATGGCAATAATGGTGGCGATAACGGCTCAACAGGCGACACACCTACACA
>CAKZUG010000003.1 GCA_937920545.1 uncultured Saccharophagus sp. | reverse complement strand
GTGTCCAAGCAGATAGCCCTGCGCAGGCAGCAGGTTTACAAGCGAACGATGAAATTATAACGGCTGACGGCGTAGAGATAGCGTCGTGGAGTGAGTGGGTGACTTATGTTCAGGCTCGCCCTGGTGAAGATATAACGTTGGCTGTTCTACGTGATGACCGAATGGTTAGCGTTGTGATTACGCCGCTATTAACAAAACTTGACGACGGTAGTTCAGTTGCGCGTGTTGGCGTAACGCTAGGTTATGATTGGGAAGATTACTTTACCCGTAAGCACTTTGGTGTGATCGATGGTGTTGTCCATGGCTTTATAAGAACATGGGAGACGACCGAACTGATCTTTATTTCATTAAAAAAGCTTGTTTTACAAGAAATATCAATTAAAAACTTGAGCGGTCCCGTCGGCATTGCTAAAGTTGCTGGCGATTCAGCAAATGCAGGTTTTTGGGTGTTTATCTCTTTTCTTGCCATGATCAGTGTTTCATTGGGTGTGTTAAATTTACTTCCCGTGCCGGTTCTTGATGGTGGACACATTGTTTATAGCACTATTGAGTGGATAAAAGGTTCGCCGGTCTCGCAAAAAGCGCAAGCAATAGGTTATCAGATTGGCCTCGTTATGGTTTTATCCCTTACTGTTGTGGCACTTTATAACGACATTACCAAGCTTTAGCCAATTAAAACTAATAAGAATGTAAGAAAATTTATGATGAAGTACTTGTTAACATTTTGCCTTTTATTGACGTGTATCAGTAAGGGGTTTGCTCAAAATTTCACGGTAACTGATATCCGTTTAGAAGGTTTGCAACGCGTATCAGCAAGCCCTGTTTTTGCTGCTATGCCTATTCGAGTTGGCGACAGTATTGATGGGCAAGATGTTCGCGATATTATTGAGTCTGTTTTCGCGACGGGTCTATTTACTAATGTACAAGTTGCGCGTGATGGCAGCGATTTAATTGTGATTTTGCAAGAGCGGCCCACGATTAAATCAATAGAATTTGATGGTAACAAAGCGCTGAAAACTGAGCAGTTAGAAGGCATTATGAAAGAGAACAACCTTTCAGAAGGCGAAGTGCTGCAAATACATCGCTTGCAGCAAATTACACGTGAGCTAGAGAAGCAATACATCGGACAGTCTCGTTATAATGCCAGTGTCGAGACTAACTTTGAAGAATTGCCCAATAACATGGTGCAAATTAAAGTGGATGTCGATGAAGGAAAACCAGCCAGTATTTATCATATTAATATTGTCGGTAATAAGGTGTTTTCAGACGAAACACTCCTTGATAACTTTGAATTAAGTGAAAGGGTGTGGTGGAAGTTTTTATCCAAAGCCGATCAATATGCTAAGCAGCGTTTGACTGGCGATTTAGAAAAAATGGAATCGTATTATCTTGATCGTGGTTACTTAGATTACACTGTTGAATCGACACAGGTATCGGTAAGCCCAGATAAAGAGTCTGTTTATATCACGATAAATGTCAACGAAGGCGATGTATATAAAGTTAACAAGATCGATATTACCGGTGACCCTATTTTGTCACTTGAGCGCGTCCGCCGCTTGGTTATTTTAAATGAAGGTGATGTGTTCTCTCAGGCAAAAATGACAGCCACGACTGAGTATATGAAATCACTTTTAGGTAATGCTGGCTACACTAACGCCGATGTAAAAGGTGTGCCAAAAACAAACCCTGAAGACAACACAGTGGTTGTTAACTTCTTTATTGACCCAGGTAAACGTGTGTATGTTAGGCGTGTAAACTTTTTGGGTAATACTAAGACGAGTGACGAAGTGCTGCGCCGAGAAATGCGACAGCATGAAGGCGCTTCGGCCTCAAATGCGCGAATAGAGCAATCTAAAGTGCGTCTTGAGCGTTTAGGTTTTTTTAAAGAAGTGACCATTGATAATGTTGATGTGCCCGGCTCGGATGATCTAATTGATGTAAACGTGCAAGTTGAAGAGCAATCATCGGGTAATATTCAAGCGAGCGTGGGTTATGCCGAGTTTAGCCGACTGAATTTATCATTAACGGTGCAAGAAAATAATTGGCTGGGTACAGGTAAGCAAGTTAGTTTTGGTATCAATAAAAATATTTTTCAGCGCTCTTATAATTTAAGTTATAACGACCCTTACTTTACGCCAGATGGCGTGAGCCGTGGGTTTTCTTTATACTATCAAACGCGTGATTTTTCTCGTCTGCGTGTGTCTGAGTATGCCTTGGATTCGTTAGGTGCTAGCGTTAACTTTGGTTATCCTTTGTCTGAAATTCAGCGTATTGGTTTTGGGTTTGGTGCTGATTTTCAAAAAATTAATGTGGGTAATCGTACAGCAGCTGAGATATTAACTAGCCCCGCTTTAGAAGAAAGCCGCCCCAACTTGTTTGTTACGCGATCATCTCTTAACGATATTATTAATAATTCAGGAAACCCTCTAATCGGCTCTCAGGGTTTAGAGTCTGGCTTTTTAGAGCAGGATTTTTTACGCCCTGTTGAAGAAGGTTTTATCAACAAGTTTGGTAGTGAGTTCGCTACAGGTTTTTTGAATTTAAATTGGCGACGTATCACCTTAAATCGAGGGGTGTTTGCAACACGCGGTTCATCTCAGACATTATCACTTAAAGCAACAATTCCTGGTAGTGAGCTGCAGTATTTTAAATTACAGTATGAGGGGCAAAAGTTTGTACCTTTGGGTCGGCATTTTACGCTTCGTCTACGTACTGCTTTGGGTTATGGTGATGGTTATGGTGATTTGGATCAGCTCCCGTTTTTTGAGAATTTCTTTACAGGTGGTTTTGGCTCGGTTCGCGGCTATGAACAGTCGACACTTGGCCCTAAGGGAACACCTCCTCAGGTATATTCACGTCCTAATTTACCTAGCGTAACGCTAGATTATAATGGTGACGGTGAGATTAATGACGCCGATGCAGCGTTAGCCATTGTATTAAGTGATGCATATGTGCTGTGTGATGATCCACGTACATGTGGTAATGATGGCCAGTTAGAATCCATTACGTCTAGTGGCGGTTTTATTAACTCTCGTGACAATGCTATAGGTGGTAATATTCAAGCTGAATTTACTACCGAGCTAATTTTGCCCATTCCGTTTATTGAGGATACTCGCTCGATGCGACTTGTTGCTTTTTTTGATGCAGGCAATGCTTTTTCGTCAAATTGTGGTCAGGTTCAGCTTGGGTGCTCTAACTTTGACGTTGACCGACTAAGTTCATCGGTTGGTTTTGGTTTCTCTTTGATTTCTGGTCTAGGGCCAATGACATTTAGTGTTTCACGTCCAGTCCATAAAAACGAGTTCGATACGCGTGAGGCTTTTCAGTTTACGTTTGGTAGCGGATTTTAATAACACGAGTTTTATTTTTCACTTTTACAGGTATGGTTGATTTATGTTTAAAAAAATAATATGTGCAGTTGTTTTAGTTGCGTTATCTCAGGCTTCATTTGCGGCCAAGCTAGCAGCATTAAATGTTCAGGCTGTTTTAGGTAATGCTGATTTGACCAAGTCAAAGTTTGAATCATTACAAAAAAGTGCTGAATATGCACAGGTGCTTGCACAATACGAAGCATTAACGGCTGATTTAAAAGCACTAAGAAAAGAAGCTCAAACAAAAGGTATGACGTGGAGCGAAGCGCAAAAAACAGAAAATATCAAAAAAGAACAGTTCATTACTCAAGATCTGCAGCTTGCACAAAAGAAGCTGCAAACAGAGCGAAAAGTTGTGGAAGAGTCAGTTGTGCGTGAGCTGCAGCCACTTTTACAAACAGCGATTAAGCAGGTTATTGATGCTGAAGGTTTAGATATTGTGCTTGATCGTCAAGCTGTTCAGTATGCAAACGAGAAACACGATATTACTAAACAAGTACTAGAAGCATTAAATAAGCTAGCTAAGAAAAAGTAATTTATGGCATCAACACCTATCTCATTAGGTCAGCTCGCCACTGTTATTCAGTGTGAATACAGGGGCGATGCTGACAAGCAGATTGATTGCATTAAGCCGATACAAAGCGCATTAGATAATGCGCTTTGTTTTGTTATGCCCAATAAAAAAGTCGATTTCTCTGTATTAAAAGCCGGCGTAGTTATTTTACACCCTGATGATGCTGATAAATTTGATGGGCATATGCTTATTACACCTAACCCTTATTTGGCGTTTGCCAAAGTCAGTGGTTTGTTCGATGTGAATTCGCATGTGCCATCAGGTATTCATGCATCTGCTGTGGTAAGTCATACCGCAAGTGCGCATCCATCTGCCAGCATCGGTCCAAATGTTGTTATTGGTGATAACGTCGTTATTGGCGAGAACGTAAGTATTGGTGCGGGTACCTTTATTGGTCAGGGTACTATTATCGGCAAAAATAGCGATATACGTGCGAATGTGACTATTTATCATTTCGTGCAAATTGGCGAGCGTGTTACTATCCACAGCGGTAGTGTCATTGGGGCAGACGGTTTTGGTTTCGCCCCCACCCAGAAAGGTTGGCAGAAAATTCACCAGCTTGGCGCGGTAAGCATAGGTGATAATGTTGATATTGGTGCTAATACCACTATTGATAGGGGTGCGCTAGACTCAACAGTGATAGAAAGTAATGTCATTATCGATAACCTTGTTCATATCGCACACAATGTGCATGTCGGTGAGGGAACGGCTATTGCTGGTTGTTCTGCTATTGCTGGCAGTACACGTATTGGTAAGCGTTGCATCATTGCTGGTCGCGTCTCAATTACAGGTCATTTAGTTATTGCCGACGGTGTGCAGTTTCATGCTTGTGCGGTGGTGACACAATCTATTGATAAAGCGGGTGTGTATGCATCGTCTACGCTTTTACAAGATGTAGGCCAATGGCGTAAAAACGTATTACGTTTTGCACAGCTAGATCAATGGGTTAAAAGAATCAAGGCGTTAGAAAAAACGCTTAAAAGTTAATACTAAACAAGTAAGGCCGCTCTATGATGGACTCTCTAGAAATAAAAAATTACCTTCCTCACAGATACCCATTTTTGCTCATTGACCGAGTTGTGGATCTCGTTGAAGGTGAATCAATTTTGGCGTTTAAAAATGTCACTATCAACGAACAAATTTTCCAAGGTCACTTTCCAAATACACCTGTTTTTCCGGGTGTTTTACTGGTTGAGGCAATGGCGCAAGCGTGTGGTGTGTTAGGCTTTAAAACCATGAATAAAACCCCTGATGATGGTTCTATTTATTTGTTTGCTGCTATTGATAAAGTACGTTTTAAGCGGCAGGTTATCCCTGGTGACCGCGTCTACTTTGATTGTAAAAAAATATCTGATAAGCGTGGTATTTGGAAGTTTGAGTGTGTTGCTACCGTAGATGATAACCTAGTGACAAGCGCAACCATTATGTGTGCGGATCGCAGTATTTAATACCTGACTTATTTTTGATAACCACTACTGCTAACTAAAGGCCAACTATGCAAAAAATACACCCAACCGCCATTATTGCAAATGACGTTAAATTTGGCGAAAACGTGAAGGTTGGCCCTTGGTGTGTAATTGGTGATGGTGTCGAATTAGGCAACAATACGATTATTGAGTCTCATGTTGTCATTAAAGGTCCTACCCAAATTGGTGAAAATAATCATATTTATCAATTTTCTTCTATCGGTGAAGATACTCCTGATCTAAAGTACGACGGTGAACCTACACGGCTGATAATTGGCGATCATAATATTATCCGTGAAGGCGTTACTATTCATCGTGGTACCGTGCAAGATAAAAGCGAAACACGTATAGGAAGCCATAATCTTATTATGGCGTATGTGCATATTGGTCACGATAGTGTTGTGGGAAATCATTGTATTCTTGTGAATAATGCCGCCCTTGCTGGTCATGTCATTGTTGACGATTATGCTATTTTAGGTGGCTTTACATTGGTGCACCAGTTTGTACGTATTGGCGCGCATTGTTTTACCGGTATGGGGTGTGCAGTGGGTAAAGATATTCCTGCATTTGTGATGGTGTCGGGTGCTCCCGCTGCCGCACGTAATATCAATATGGAGGGCTTAAAGCGTCGTGGTTTTACCAAAGACGATATTGCCGCCCTTGTTAAGGCTTATAAAATTCTTTATCGCAAAAGCCTTACTGTTGAACAAGCCATTGCAGAAATAAGCTTACTTGAAAGTTCAAGTCTCCATATCCGCACTTTTATTGATTCCTTACACGCTTCTACGCGTGGCATAGTACGATAATTTTTCATGTTAACGCGCGTTGTTATTGTGGTTGGCGAGCAATCTGGTGATATTTTAGGTGCGGGTTTAATGTCGGCACTCAAAAAACATTACCCCAATTGTGAGTTCGAAGGTATAGGTGGCGACAGAATGATCGCCGAAGGTTTTCACTCGCTTTATTCGCTTGATAGGTTAGCGGTTATGGGTTTTGTGGAGCCATTTAAGCGCTTACCTGAACTGCTTTCCATGCGTAAAGCAATTAAACAGCGCTGCTTAACATCGCCTCCCGATGTATTTATTGGTATCGATTCTCCTGATTTTAATCTTAATTTAGAGCGGTTTATTAAGCATAAAGTGGGTGTGCCTGTTGTGCATTATGTGTCGCCTAGCGTTTGGGCATGGCGAAAAGGTCGTATCAAAGGTATAAAAAAATCCATTGATTTAATGTTGACGCTATTTCCTTTTGAGTCGGCATTCTATACCGCAAACAATGTAAAAAATGCATATGTTGGGCATCCTCTTGCTGATGATATTGCTCTGCATGAAGATACTGAGGCTAAGCGTAAATCTTTAAATCTCTCTTTGTCTCCTGGTGATCGGGTAGTTGCTATTTTACCTGGGAGCCGTCGTGGAGAGGTTGAGTATTTATGCCTCCCATTTTTGCAGGCGGCAGCCTCTTTATACGATAAAAACACCTCCCTCTCATTTATACTGCCCGCTGCAAATCAAGCGCGTTTTGAGCAAATTGAGCAGTATTTATGCCGCGAAGAGTTTAAACATCTGCCTGTCACTTTGTTACTTGGTCAGAGTCGTGATGCCATGGCTGCCAGTGATGCGGTCTTTATTGCGTCAGGCACTGCAACGCTTGAGGCATTGCTACTTAAAAAGCCGATGGTGATTGCTTATCGAACATCGCCAACTTCATATTTTTTACTTAGCCGTTTGGTTAAAACTCCGTTTATTGGTTTGCCGAACATTTTAAGCGGTAAAGTGCTCGTCCCTGAACTATTGCAAAACGACGTGACAGTCAGCAATTTATGTAAAAAAATACAACCGTATCTAATGGAGTCCCTAGAAAAAACGGCGCTGTTAGATGAATATCTCAGCATCCATAAAGCACTGAAGCGTCAAGCGAGCGAGCAAGCGGCCCACGCTGTTGTAGATCTTGTCAATTCAGCTTTACAATAAATATTTTTTGTAGGTTCCTCCATGAATGATTTTACTTATGACGCCAGTCGTCTGTTTACTGTTGGTGTTGATGAAGTAGGGCGAGGGCCACTTGTGGGCGATGTTGTTGCGGCTGCGGTTATCTTGGGGGAAGGGCATTCTATTCACGGTTTGACCGACTCCAAGAAATTATCGGAAAAAAAACGAGAAGTCTTATTTGATCAAATAAAAGAGCAGTGTATTGATTATTCTATTGCGCGCGCCACACCTAGCGAAATAGATGATATTAATATTTTGCATGCCACTATGCTGGCCATGAAGCGTGCAGTTGAAGGTTTAACTCAACCTTTTGAGTATATTTATGTTGATGGGAATCGTTTGCCTAAATGGCGTTACTCAGCACGTGCTGTTGTAAAAGGGGATTTACTTGTTGAGGAGATAAGCGCGGCGTCTATATTGGCTAAGGTGACGCGTGACAGGGAGATGGTGGAGCTTGATCAGCGTTATCCTGGTTACGGTATTGCTCAACACAAGGGTTACCCAACCAAAGCGCATATGGCAGCATTAAAGCTGCTGGGGGCAACGCCAGAGCATCGAAAATCATTTAAGCCTGTGAAGGCGCTGATTTAGCGTTTTTATTTGGGCTTTTTTTATGAGTATTGATTCACAGTTTATATACGTGGTTGACTAATAGTTTAAATATATGGTCAGTCATTCATGATTTTTATGCATTGTCAAGCCATGTGTGCTATTCCTAAGTAATAAGGCCAAGGAATAGCTATGAATACGTTAAGTAAAAAGCAGGCGTCACTATCAACACGTCAACGTTGTGAAGATCTAACTTTACTCAATGATCTCACGCTCAGCCATTGTAATAAAATGCATACGCTCTCAAGATCCCGTCGTTATATACGGCATCCTTCAGATATCCCTTTGTATTACAAAGTCGTTAGTCAAAACTCACCACATTCAATTAAACAAAATATTAATGATGTTTCTATTGGCGGTGTCTGTTTTAAAGTTGATAGCCCTTTAATACTAGGTGATGTTCTAAATTTGAGCATCCCCATTCAATCACCCGCTTTTGAGGCTGAAGGCGTTGTTGAGTGGTGTGAGAAAATTAAAGATCAATTTTATGTGGGTGTTTCTTTTAAAAATGTCAGTACTCGTTTCGCTGTGAAAATGATTGAGCAGGTATGTTTTATTGAGCACTATAGGCGTGAGCAGTGTAGCAAAGGACGGCAAATGAGCAGTGATCTAGCTGCTCAAGAATGGATTCAGCAACACGCCGCTAAGCTTCACAGTTTTTAATTGGTTTACGCTTTCTTTTTTGATGGCGGTTTTACGCTTCTACTAGAGCCGTAATCGACTCTAGTAGGGGGGTATCTTCTCTTTGGCGTGCTTTATATTTTGTATAAGCGGGATGTCTTGGTGTTAGTTCTCGTTAACGATACCCTAAAATAACTCTTCGGTAATCACTTCTTCAAAAGGCGATGCGCCTTCGCTTTCATTGTTATTGGCGCTATTAATAGACGGGACATTTTCAGATCTAAAGACTTCAAAAATGGCATCGGGGTCTTCTGTGCGGGCCCTCTTGCCTGTTTCCGGGTCAATTTTTACGGTGACCAAACCTGGTGGCTGCGGTCGAGTGATTGAAGGAACGCCGTTTGTAGCGTGTTTCATAAAGTCAATCCAGATAGGCAGTGCTGCAGACCCGCCATACTCGTTTCTACCCAGTTCCGTATTATCGTCAAAGCCTACCCACGTTGTTGTGATAATGTTGCTTGAATAACCCGAAAACCAAGCGTCTCTAGGCCCGTTTGTTGTGCCTGTTTTGCCTGCTAAATCTGACCTGTTTAGCACTTTTGCTTTATAGCCTGTACCTCGTTTGATGACATCTTTAAGCATGGAGTCGATAATGTACGCCACTCTGTCATCGAGCACTTTAATGGCGTGTTTCTTTTCACTTATGTGGGTTTTTTGCAAGTCATAGTCGTTAGCGCTCGATTCTGTATTTTCACTGTTTTCTGCTGTGATAGGTTTATTGATTTGCGTTGTTTGATGTTCAGTTTGTGCATTAATGTCTCTCTCAAGAGAATCACAATGACGACAAACAGTTTCAGGGTTTGCTTGATAGACTGTATTTCCGTCAATATCTTGAATGGATTGAATAAGGTGAGGCTCTATTTGATAGCCACCGTTAGCAATAACCGCCCACGCCTTGGCCATATCTAAGGGTGTAAAAGCATGGCTGCCTAAAGCTAAAGATAGGTTAGCGGGTAGTGTTTGTGTATCAAAACCAAACCTACCTAAACTGTTGATGAGGGTTCTAATGCCTACTTCGCGTAAAATACGAATTGAAACCAGGTTGATTGATTTGTATAGCGCTTTTCTCATACGGGTCGGTCCGTAAAATTTACCGCCGTCATTTTCAGGTCGCCATGCATTTTCTAGCGTCTTATCATCTAAAACCAAAGGCGCATCATTGATTAAAGTGGCGGGGGTAAAGCCGTTTTCGAGCGCAATAGTGTAAATGAAGGGCTTAAAGCTAGAGCCTGGTTGACGTAGAGATTGTGTTGCGCGTATAAAATTACTTTGTTTAAAATCAAAGCCCCCTACAAGCGCACGAATAGCGCCGTCATTAGGAGCAAGTGCAACTAATGCAGATTGCGCTTTGGGTATTTGAGATAGATAATATGTGTTATTTTCGCGTGTTAATCGAATAACGTCTCCGACAGAAAAGGCGTCTTCTGCTTGTGTAATGTTTGCCCCTCGCCTGCTAGGTGAGATAAAAGGTCGTATTTCAGAGAGGCCGTTAT
>CAKZUG010000002.1 GCA_937920545.1 uncultured Saccharophagus sp. | reverse complement strand
TTCTGTTTCTGTTTCTGTTTCTGTTTCTGTTTCTGTTTCTGTTTCTGTTTCTGTTTCTGTTTCTGTTTCTGTTTCTGTTTCTGTTTCTGTTTCTAGTATTAGGGTTTCAGCGTGGTCCGTGCTGTCAACTGATTCAGTAATATTTTTAGGCGAAGAAAAGGCCGATAACACACTGTCTAATCCGGTTTGTAATAGCGTATCAACAGGTAATATATGCTGTGATGCCGCTACGCGGTCTACCATATCCAGCAAGAAATTATGCCCTTTAGACATCATGTCAAAAAAACGTTGATCTGGATTAATGTCGAAAGCCAAAACCTGAGAATGAGCATGACGCAATTGATCACTTAACTTAGCCAGCTCGGGTAGGTTCGCTTTTGAAGCTCCATCACTTAGCGAACTCAGTTCATTAACAACGCTCTGCTGGTGAACTGAGTGTTCATCCGTAGGTGCTTTTTGCCATTGCTCTAGCCATAAATCAGCTTCAAGCAATAACGTCATTTCTTCCGCCATCAAAATGGCCAACAAACGAGGGTCTACTTTAATTTCAGTATTCGTATTCTGGCCAGAAACACTTGAAATTAATGGCAATACATTACTGTTATTGAGTTCGTCAAGACGAGCTAAAAATTGATCAAGCTTTGGAATATTCAGCTCATTGGAAGTCTGTAAATCTTTGACTGCTGAGTCCATAT
Source organism: uncultured Saccharophagus sp. (assembly GCA_937920545.1). Lineage (GTDB taxonomy): Bacteria > Pseudomonadota > Gammaproteobacteria > Pseudomonadales > Cellvibrionaceae > Saccharophagus. The sequence goes on along the minus strand of CAKZUG010000002.1, from coordinate 139,936 downwards.
AACTAGAGGCATCAGAAATAAGTTGTAAAATATCTGCATCAATACGAATCTGATAAGTAATTAAATCTTTTGTGAAATCCTCTAATGGCTCTGCCATTTTGGCAAGATCATCCATTGCCGCCATTTTAGCGCTGCCTTTTAATGTATGAAGCGCGCGCTGCAAATCATCAGAAGGCGGAGTATAAATGGGTGCACACTCATGCATTTCATCAATAAATTTATTAATTGTTAAAAGGTGTGACTTCGCTTCAGAAACAAAAATATCGATTAATGCATCTTCTTCTTTATCTAGACTATCAAATTCAGAGGTAGTATTTTTTAACCCTAGCTCTTGATCGATAAAACTAAAATCAGGATGCTTATCGCCTTTGTTTAAATGATTTGCACATTCTATTAACGCCGTTGTTAAATCGACATTAGGATTTTTTTGCTTATTCTCAAAGGCACTCACAAGCTGAGGAATAAAAGTAAGAGCGCGTTCAATCAAATTGGTTTGAGACGTATTGAAGTCGACAGTATTATCCATAATGCTATTGAGGAGCTGCTCAACAGACCAAGCAAGCTCGCCAATATCATGGGCTTCTACCATTCGGCCACTGCCTTTCAATGTGTGAAAAGCGCGCCTAACAATAGTTAGTGAATCATTATCTGACGAGTTTTCTTGCCACTTAGGAAACGCTTCAGATAAGGTCTCCATTACCTCACCAGCTTCCTCGATAAAGATTTCAATAATTTCATCATCGATATCACTTTCAGGTTCAGCAGCTTGTGGCTCTGGCTTATTTACGTTTTGATCTGGCAGCACATCTTCTGTCGTTAAACTATCGTTCGATGTCGCCTCATTAAGCTGAACGTCAACATCGCCATCTTGATGCTCCTTTTCGTCTATATCATTGCCTGTCATCGGCAACACATTGGTAGCCTCTGCCTCAGACTGAATATTTATAGACGAATCATCCGTAGATGCATTTTCAACATTGTCATCAATAGCTGTATCACGTTCGGCGACGTTCAATGTGTCTTGATCGACTTCTGAAATAATCTCAGATGAAACCTCGGCATCTGTAGCCGACGCATCGATTGGGTAGCCCAACGTTTTTACACTTTGCGCCGCTGTATCCAAAAACGCTTCACCATCAAGCTCTATATCTGTTGATAATCTCTCCAAATAAAATTCAACACTGGCCATTGCATCAGCCAATGCATCTAGCTTTTCCCAACTAGGCTGCTCTTTACCTGTAGATAAATCATCACGAATAAAACGATTACATGATTCAATAGCAGCTGCAGGACGATCCAGCGGAATCATTTTCAAACCGCCACAAATGCCATGCAGTAAATGGTCAATATCTTTTAAATGAGTTACGTCCCATTTAGAGGACACGTACTCAATAATAGCCTCTTTAGCTTGCTCAAGACTTTTTTTGCATTCGTTGATTGCTGCTTTTTTAGCTAAGTCAATTTCAATTTCGCGCTCATTGACTGAATTCAAATTACTGCTTTTACCAACAGCCTTAGAAATGGCATCCAACTTATGCTCTGTATCGATGAGGCTATTAGCAATAGAAAGAATTTTAGTTGGTTCTATATGACCAGACTCAACAATCTCTAATAACCCTTCAGATTGCAGAACAACTTTTTTTCTTAAGTCCCCTATACCTAATACAGCTAATGTATCGCCGACTCTTTTAACGGTAGGTATAATTTCTTCAATATTAGAAATGGTTGCCTGATCTTTCACCGCGAGATCAAGAACATGTTTAACGGTGTTTAACTCGTCTTTAAGAGCTAGAACAACAGACTTAATTGCCTCGGTGTCAGTCACACTCAAACCATCAGGGCCAGACTGGTCAAATAAACGCGTGTAACCCGCTTCTGCATCATCTAACTTGTATGCGTGAGTAATTTGTGCAATTTTCTCACTGCCTTGTGATGCGCGTGAAATATAATAAAGAAGATTCTTAAGCAAACTCTCTGGTGCCTGCCTATTGAACGTCTCAGGTGCATTCTCACTAATAAGGCGTAATTCACGGGCTAAATAACGCAATAATCCTCTAACCGCAACGCTTAATTCAAGATCGTCTCGTTTAATGGCATCAATTAGGGCGAGTGAAATATGCCAAGTTGCATGGCAATATGTACCTTGAGTAATAGTCGCTAAACGAGTAAATACTTTTTCTATATACGTTAAGTTATCATCAATATCTATACCACGAAGAACACTCGCTGCAGCAAATTGATACATGTCACGCAATTTTTTAAGTACTGCTGCCAGCTTTACCTTATCCTTTGTCACCTTGTGGAAAGATTGTTTTAATGGTGTTGCTGCCGAGAGGTCAGGCGAAAATAAATTTGTCTCACTCAAAAAACTTTTCTTTCTTACTGCTCTTAGATCATTTAATAATGGCATGATCACGCCTGGGTGATCTTCTTTGGCCACACGAACATGATCTAAATAAGCCGGCAATTGAAGCATGGCGCGCATTAATACTTCTTGCGCCTCATCGAGGTTAGACACGTCATCATTAATGATTGCTTGAGCCGTATGTTCCATTTCTTCAGCTAAAAGAGAGGCGCCATGGAACTCGGTTATCTGTAAGCTGCCATAAATTTGATGAATGTGGGTTAGGCAAAAACGCATACGTGTAGAATCGCGAGGATCTTCAACAAAAGACTCAAGTGATTGTCGTGCTTCTCTAAGTGTCTCAGCTATTTCTGTAACAACCCATTCGAGCACTGCGAAGTTTTTTTTATCGCCCATATAAGAGCCCCGGTACATTATAATTGTTTACGCTGGTAAGCTTGCACATCATCAGCAGGCATCCTTTGCATTTTGGGGTGAGCCCAGTCGACAACTTCACCAAGACCAACGACTAGAATCCCACCCGGTTTTAATCTTTGAACAAACGCATTCATAATTTCATGACGTAACCAGCGGCGAAAATATACCAACATATTTTGACAAAAAATGATGTCCATTTGCATATTTGGCATGTCTTTAATATTTAGGATGTTGCCCTGGTTAAAGCAAACACGATCCATAATTTCAGACTGCACAACAAATTGATCTGCATCATTTCTCTTGAAATAACGCTTGCTATAATGTGCTTCCATCATATCTATTTTACGAGCATTATAAGTGCCTGCTTTTGCTATGGATAAAGCAGCGCGGCTTATATCCGTCGCAGTAATACCAAAATACGGTTGCTGTTTAACAAACTCAAACGCATCATTAAGCACCATTGCCAGAGTATAAGGCTCCTCACCTGACGAACATCCCACACTCCATAATTCGATGCTTTCTTTGGGTGGTAAATCGTGGCTTAGCTTACGCAAAACAAAATTTTTGATGTAATCAATCGACGGAATGTGGCGAAAAAAACTAGTCTCTTTCACTACAAGACGATCTATTAAAACCGACCATTCCATCAGCCCTGGAACACCATCTTTGACAGTATCTAGGTAATGCGAGTAATCTGTTTCACCCAGTTCACGCATACGCATAGAAACTTGTGTTTGCAAAAAAACACGCTGCTGATCAGATAAGCAAATACCCGATCTATTTTCTAATAAACGACTCCACTGAGCGAACTGCTGATCAGTTAGTTCAGAAGATGTTTGTAGTGACCAAACCATAGGATAGCCTTTGAGCGCTACATGCCCGCTCGATTATTAGATTCATTATCTAGATCCACTTGCTGATCTTCTGATAATGTTAGCACCTCATCAGTTAAGACTTCGGCATCATCTAATTCACCATTAATCAAATCATTTTCATCAAGCGGTGAATCCACATCTAAAGTATCAACATCTAACTCTTCTATAACATCTTCATCTTCGTCTGTACTCATACCACCTGTTAGCATATCGTCGCTATTCGCTTCTGATATTTCATCGGGCAGTTTAAAGCCAGATACAGACTCTTGAAGATCCACAGCCATAGAGGCCAAGTTACCAATAGAGGCCGCTGTTGCACTTGTACCAGAGGACGTTTGAGACGTAATTTCTTGAATCACGTTCATCGTGTTTGATATATGGCCAGCAGATGATGCTTGCTGGCGTGCAGCGCTCGAAATATTCTGAATCAATTCAGCTAGGTTAGCCGATACCGATTCAATCTCTTCTAGTGCCACACCCGCATCTTGTGCAAGACGGGCTCCACGTACCACTTCTGACGTGGTTTGCTCCATCGATGTTACGGCTTCGTTTGTATCGTTTTGAATAGTTTTAACGAGCGCTTCAATCTGTTTTGTTGCTGTTGCAGAACGTTCTGCAAGTCGCTGCACTTCATCGGCAACAACCGCAAAACCTCGGCCCGCATCACCTGCCATCGACGCTTGAATAGCCGCGTTTAGTGCAAGAATGTTAGTTTGGTCAGCAATATCATTAATCAAACTTACAATATCACCAATTTCTTGAGACGATTCACCCAGGCGCTTAATACGTTTAGATGTATCTTGAATCTGCTCACGGATAGTATCCATACCATGAATGGTGTTTTGTACAACTTTTGCACCGTTGCTCGCAATAGATACCGATCTCTCCGCTACGCCAGCCGACTCTGCGGCGTTTGCAGATACTTGGTCGATTGTCACAGCCATTTCGTTTACAGCTGCCGAGGCGCCTGCAATTTCTTGAGCCTGACTTTCAGATGCTTCAGCAAGGTGGAGGGCTGTTTGCTGTGTATCAGCAGAACCCGAGGCAACTCGTACAGCTGTTTCGTTAATACGAGAAACAAGCACGCGTAATTGGTCAATCGTATAATTTACCGAGTCAGCAATGGCACCCGTAAAATCTTCTGTTACTGTGGCTGTAGTTGTAAGGTCACCGTCAGCAAGATCGCCCAGCTCATCCAGAAGCCGCATAATAGCTTGCTGGTTACGCTTATTGGTTTCTTCTTTTTCAGCCAAGTTTTTCTGTGTTTCGCGGTTTAACGATACAAAGAAAAGTAGCAGTGCAAACGCGGCAAGCGCCAAAACAATAATGAGGGTTGTGTCATTGAAAATACGTGTCGACGGTAAATCAACAATTTTATCGGCGAGAGAAGCTAAGTTTTCTAGAAGTAGAGGCGTGTCATCAATAATAGATTCTGTCGCTTGACGCGATTTAAACAAAGAGGGCGAAGACTCAAAAATATCGTTAACAGATCCACTAACAAAATCAAATAACTCTGAAATTTCTGTCAGGCTGGCGATCGCTTCTTTATTTGTTACTTTAGATATCTCCATTGCAGTATCACCGGACTGCATAGCGACTAACACTTTGCCGTATAGGTTAGCATCAAGGTTGAACTGGTCAGCTGACTTACCAGGGTCACCACCACCACGAAGCATTTTATCTACGTTACGACCGATACGCTCGGCACGCCAAGATTGCATTTGCGCAACTGAAATTTGGTCTGCGGGGGCGTTATTTTCTAATAAAATCTCTACAATAACATTATGCTCGCCTTGCAGCTCTGGTAGTGATTCGTTTAGTGTTGTCGCTACGTCATGAAGGAATAAAATTGTTTCTTCATTACCAATGATAAGCTGAGCACTATTCTTAGTGCGATTCCACACACCATCAAACGCTGCAATGGCGTCTGCTAGTTCAACGCGTGTTTTGGAGTCACTTGATTTAATTTGCTGCCAATTAGATTCCATTAAGCGAATCGTGTTTTGCAAAGAGGTAAAGGAGCTTTCATCGCCAGCAGTCGCATCTCTAGATAACGAAGTGAGCTGATAAGAAGAGGCTCGAAGCTCACTGACAGCTTGTAAATAACTTTGATCGCGAGTGATGGCTGTCGATATTTGAGTCAACATCCAAACAGCAAGCGCACAAGCAGCTATAAATACCAATATTAATGAAGACATTACAGGCTGAGCTTTAGCCCTTGTAATCAAATTACCAGAGTCTTTTTTCATACGACGCTCCCACGCGATGGTATGTTGTACAAAATATAAATTATTTTGCTTTTAAGTGTTAACAACGAAAGTAAGGCTAAATAGATGCGTTAATAAATTTATTGTCTTGCGCTAAAGCTGAAACATTAAACACATTCCAAACTTCATCGGAGCCTGATGTAAATTGACCTTCTACAAAAGGCGATATTTGCTCAGGAACATCCGCTGTGCCGACGTGAAAATTGTGCATATCAAAATGCTGCATGCCGTAAGCAGCGTCTACAACTAGACCGCTGTAAAGTACATCGGTCTCAAGAACCAGGACGCGCTGATTCTTTTTATGGCCTAGCATTTGGCCGCCAAAATAACGGCCCAGATTAAATAACGGTAAGAGCTTACCCCGTACATTAGACAAACCAATAACCCAAGTCTGCACACCAGGTAACTTTGTTGATACAGGCACTTCCATTATTTCTGTAACTTGCCCTATGGGAGCAACAAAACGCTGTCCCAATAGAGAAAACCCTACCCCACTCCACCGTGGAGCCGAATCTATGGCAATAGGCAAAGATCGACCTGTAGCACTGGCATTGGCTAAAGTCTGGAGGGCTATAAAGGCGTTATTAGTCAAAGAAGGCTCCTAAAAGCAGTAATAGCACGAGATTAAATACCAGCACTATCAAGCGTTTGAATAAGGTTTTTCTCATCAATCGGCTTCGTTAAATATGCCTTAGCGCCTTGGCGCATACCCCAGACTCGATCGGTTTCTTGATCTTTAGTGGTTACAATAATAACGGGAATATGCTGCGTCTCTTTTGCTTTGCTTAGCTGCCTTGTTGCCTGAAAACCATTCAATCCAGGCATAACAATATCCATCAACACGATATCAGGCTGCTCTTTTTTGGCAGTCAAAACACCCTCTTCACCATTGACAGCGGATATTACAGAGTGACCATTTTTTTCTAAAATAGTCGTTAGTTTATAGGTTTCAGTTGGCGAATCATCGACAATAAGTACTTTTGCCATAACTTCCTCAGGTATAACAGAATTTTAAATAGCTGATAGCAATACGCTTTTAACTAGCGCTTGCCACTTTCACATGCGCCTCAATAGCGCCTATTAACTCACTTTTACTAAATGGCTTAGTGAGATATTGATCGGAGCCTACAATTCGCCCTTTAGCTTTATCAAAGAGGCCGTCTTTGCTTGAAAGCATGATGACAGGGGTCGCTTTAAACTCACTATTATTCTTTATAAGTGCGCACGTCTGATAGCCATCTAAACGAGGCATCATGATATCGACAAAAATAATATCGGGTCGTGTATCCGCAATTTTAGCTAATGCGTCAAATCCGTCAATGGCAGTTACGACGGTACAGCCTACTTTCTTTAGTAACGTTTCAGCAGTACGACGAATCGTTTTACTGTCATCAATTACCATAACTTTGAGATGTTCTAAATTAGCATCCATAGAGATAACCTTGATTCTCTCGCTTATTGTCTTATTTGCCTTCTACATTGATTAAAAAAGGCGTGATAAACCAAAAAACTTTTAACATAATTTCGCAGCTTTAGCTATACCCACTTTGAAAGCTGATATACCTCAACCGCGCCCATTTAGAGTAAACACTTAAATAGATTTCACTAATCTATATAATCGTTCATACTTTGCATTTACGCCAATTTTAAAATACTAAATTGAGTAACATTCTACTTTTAGCACTTAATCGAGCATTGTACTCGTATCACTGAGTCAAGATGAGACTCTTGCCATAAAACAAAAATCACTGAACACTTAACATACAAAACAATCAAATATAAGACCAAATAAACAACAAGCGAGCTGAAACATGACATCCAAACTGAATATTGCGGTAGTAATGGATCCAATATCGCAAATAAAACCCTATAAAGACACTACATTAGCATTAATGCTAGCAGCTCAATTATGTGGCCACCAATTAATCTACATTGAGATGCAGAATCTTTTCTTAGATCAAGGCGTTGCAAAAGCGGTCGGACAGCATATGACTGTTTATGACAACAACGACACTTGGTACGAGCTTAACCAAGAACAAACATTCACCCTTGGTGAAGTCGACACATTGTTAATGAGAAAAGACCCACCTTTTGATAATCAGTTTATTTATGCGACCTACATCTTAGAGCATGCCGCAAAGCAAGGCTGCTTAGTTGTTAATAATCCGCGCAGCCTACGTGACTGCAACGAGAAAGTATTTGCCACACAGTTTCCACAGTGCTGCCCTCCTGTTCTGGTTAGCAGAAGCGAAAGACTCTTGAAAGACTTCCATCAAAAACATCAAGACGTTATATTCAAACCACTCGATGGTATGGGCGGCAGCAAAATATTTAGAGCTAAGCATGATGATCCAAATGTTAGCGTCATAATAGAAACATTAACATGTTACGAATCAGAATACATCATGGCACAAAAGTTTATCCCAGAAATAACACAAGGTGATAAGCGAGTATTAGTTGTTAACGGTGAGGCGATACCTTACTCTTTAGCGCGTATTCCTGCTGACGGCGAAACGAGAGGCAATATAGCTGCGGGCGGCAGAGGCGTACCCCAACCATTAACGAATAGGGATAAGTGGATTGTTGACCAAGTCGCGCCTACTCTTATAGCGAAAGGTTTATTTTTTGTCGGGCTTGATATCATAGGTGATTATTTAACCGAGATTAATGTCACAAGCCCAACATGTGCACGTGAAATAGATAAAGCTTATGACACCCAAATTGGCCTAAAACTAATTAACGCCATAGAACAACAATTGCAAGGCTCAAAATAGCAAAATGACTCAACAAACTTTAGATACAGCAAGCCAAGCAGGCGATAGACTTAGTTTTACTCTATTTCTTGCGCTTGCTGCTCACGCACTTATTGTATTCGGCTGTACATTCAGTATCGAAAAAAGCAACAATGTTGCACCTACACTAAACGTCACAATCGCCACACATAACGACAAAATTGAGCCAAAAAAAGCTGACTTTTTAGCCCAAAAAAATCAGCAAGCTAGCGGCTCTCTTGATGAAGTAAAAGAACTTACCACCGATCAAAAAGCGCAAATTGCAGATGTTAACATCAATAAGATCACACCCAACCCCCAACAAAAAAAGATCATTAAAACCGACTCTGAGCGCAAACTGGTAACAGGTAACAACAGCACCACCCAAACATTAGAGCAAAATACAGCTCAAGACAGGCAAACTCAGAACCCGCAAGAGGGAGAAGAAATACAAACGCCGCTAACGAGCACTAAAGCCGCTTCGCTTCGTGCCAAATTAGACAAGCAAAGGCAAACTTTTGCAAAACAGCCACGTATTAGACGCCTTACATCTATTGCCACAAAAGCATCCAGTGACGCTAAATATTTAAGTAGCTGGACAGAAAAAATTGAATTTATCGGCAATCAACACTTCCCTAAAGATGCAGTCAGCAAAGGTATTGTAGGCAACTTAACAATGGTAGTAACATTACTACCAAACGGGGAAATAGATTCTACAGAAGTTATTTCTTCGTCTGGTCACAGCCTGCTTGATGACGCCGCCCTACAAATTGTTAGGCTAGCCTCCCCCTTCGAGCCATTCCCTAACGAACTAAAAGCCAACACCGACAAATTAGAAATTATTCGCACGTGGCGATTTGAAATATCCGGATTAAGTACAAGTAACAACGAATAAGGCATGAGTGGTATTCATGCCTATTTAGATATGGCGTCTATGCTCTTGGTCCGTCACGAACAGCTATGCATGTAAGCATCTCCAAGCCTAAATTCACTTTTGAAGACATGCATCGCTGCCATAAACAACCATAAGCGCATTTCACATAAATAGGCGGTCGCACACGACTACAATCACTTTATCCTACGTCGAATACTCCAACAAACAGAAAGCGAATAATTAGTTAATAGAGGCAAACTTTGCGGTACCTCTTTGCGACTTACAAAAGCTAAACACTGGCTCCTGACAAAATTATTTGGTGCTTATTGAAAAGGCCTTGAATAAGGTATAGTGAAGCTCTATGCACATGACACCCTAAAATTAATATGACTACATGCCATCAAAGTACGACCTATCTTAAGCCTGACACACTCAAACACCACATAATTATTGCCACACCTCTTGTTGATAATGATGAACATTTTGCCCACGCTGTTATTTATATATGCGAACATAATATCGACGGCACAATGGGCCTTATTATCAATAAACCCTTCAAAAATTTGAAGCTATCTAATGTCCTTGAACAGATGGACATCACCAAAAACAACGAAACAAACGACAAATTTATCATGCGTGGCGGGCCGATCAAAAAAGAACGCGGGTTTATTTTGCATAAAAAGCATGGGGAGTGGGAATCGTGCCTACAAATACAAGATGATATCTACCTCACTACATCACGAGACATGATAACGGCCATCGCTGAAAATAATGGGCCAAGCAGTTACATTTTCGCCCTAGGTTTCGCAGGGTGGGACCCAGCCCAGTTAGAGACTGAAATTGCAACCAATAACTGGCTAGTCATCCCTGCTGAAGAGTCGATTTTATTTGATCACTCCCCCGAAAGTATTCGCAAACAAGCAGCAGAAACTCTAAATATTAACATTAACTTACTTGGACGCTCTCACGGCACCACCTAACCATTCATTAAAGAGTTAGAGTAAATGAACAAACCAATAAATGTACTTGCTTTCGATTTCGGCATAAAACGCATTGGCGTAGCGTACGGTCAAAGCCTTAGCCAATCAGCAACAGCACTTGAGGCGATCAAAGCCGATAATGGTATTCCAAGCTGGCAAACGCTAGACGCGCTTGTTAAGGAATGGCAGACACAACATGTCGTGGTTGGCTTACCACTTAATATGGACGGCACAGAAGGGGATTTATGTAAACGTGCCCGTAAATTTGGAAACCGCTTACACGGCAGATATGGCGTCCCCATAACAATGCAAGACGAACGCCTAACCACAAGAGAGGCAAAAAGTATTGCTCGAGAGCAAGGACATAAAGGCCATAGCTACGACAAAGATCCCGTTGACGCGATTGCCGCCGAACTAATACTCACTGACTTTTGGCATAACCTAGATCAACCGTCTAAATAAACGGTCTAGATGAGTCACTCAGGTTAACAACGTAAATTCAAACCTCAAATAGACCACGCCTCTAACCTTTAAATGTCAGATGCGTCTTAGCATCACTTAAAATGATCGCCCAGGGTCGTTATTTTCTTCCATTGTTAATGCACCTGCAGCACTCGATAAATACTCTGAATCAGATTCAGAGCCGAGCTTAATCATTAAGCGTAAATCGTTTGGTGAGTCTGCATGAGATAGCGCATCTTCGTAGGTGATTTCACCCGAGTCATACAATTCGTACAGGGCCTGATCAAAGGTTTGCATACCCTGCTCGGTTGATCGCTTCATGAGCTCTTTTAGCTCATGCACATTACCTTTACGGATAATATCCGAAGCTAGCGGCGTATTCACTAACACCTCCAAACATGCTCTTCGGCCTTTACCGTCGGGCGTTGGCACTAATTGCTGGGCGACAATCCCTTTTAAATTTAGTGATAAATCCATCCATAACTGCTGATGCATATCAGCAGGAAAAAAGTGGATAATACGATCAAGCGCTTGGTTAGCATTGTTTGCATGCAGCGTACATAAACATAAATGCCCCGTTTCTGCGAAAGCAATCGCGTGATCCATTGTATCTCGCGAGCGCACCTCACCAATTAAAATAACATCGGGCGCTTGCCGTAATGTATTTTTAAGCGCAATTTCAAAAGACTCAGTATCCAGCCCTACTTCACGCTGGGTCACAATACACCCTTCGTGCTGATGGATAAATTCGATAGGGTCTTCTATCGAAATAATATGGCCTTTTGAATTGCGATTACGGTGCCCAATCATAGACGCTAACGAGGTCGATTTACCCGTACCCGTTGCCCCCACAAAAATGACTAAGCCACGCTTGATCATAGCCAAATCTTTAATTACATCAGGCAAGCCTAAATCATCAATTTGCGGAATATTAGTCTCGATACGGCGCAGCACCATGCCCGCCAGATTACGCTGATAAAAAGCACTTGCACGAAAACGCCCGATACCGCGAGCACTGATTGCAAAGTTAAGCTCACGCATCTCTAAAAATTCGGCTTTTTGCTTGTCATTCATGACGCTCATAACAAGATCGCGCGCCTGCTCAGGTGAAAGAGGCGAAGTGGTAACAGGTACAATCTTGCCGTGCAGCTTAATTGATGGGGCAACACCCGCTGTAATAAATAAATCAGATGCCTTTTTTTCAACAACTAACTGCAATAAACGATCAAAATCCATCGAGGTGACTCCGTAGCATTAAAAACGTAAAAAAATTAAAATTTCTCTGGCATTTTGGCGCGCTCGCGTGCTATTTCGCGAGAAATAATACGCCTGTCTACAAGATCAGATAAACACTGATCCATTGTTTGCATACCTACGGCGCCGCCGGTTTGAATGGCAGAGTACATTTGCGCGACCTTGTCTTCGCGGATAAGGTTTCGAATCGCAGGTGTTCCACGCATGATCTCGTGAGCAGCCACGCGGCCGCCACCCTGCTTTTTAAGTAAGGTTTGGGAAACAACAGCTTCAAGCGATTCCGACAGCATTGAACGCACCATCGACTTCTCATTAGCTGGGAACACATCCACGACCCTGTCAATAGTTTTAGCCGCAGACGTGGTATGCAAAGTACCAAACACCAAATGGCCTGTTTCGGCAGCGGTTAGCGCTAAGCGGATAGTTTCTAAATCTCGCAGCTCACCCACCAAGATAATATCGGGATCTTCACGCAGTGCCGATCGTAATGCTTCAGAGAAACCGTGCGTATCACGATGCACCTCTCGTTGGTTAACGAGGCATTTTTTACTCTCATGCACAAATTCGATAGGGTCTTCAATGGTTAAAATATGTTCGTATTTGTGATCATTAATATAATCTATCATTGCCGCTAACGTGGTTGATTTGCCCGAACCTGTCGGCCCTGTGACCAACACCAAACCGCGCGGTACAGACGATACATCTCTAAACACCTGTCCCATACCTAGCTCTTCCATGGTTAGCACCTTAGAAGGAATGGTACGGAACACGGCTGCTGCACCACGGTTCTGGTTAAAAGCGTTTACCCTAAAACGCGCAACACCTGGCACCTCAAACGAAAAGTCAGTCTCTAAAAACTCTTCGTAATCTTTGCGCTGGCGATCGTTCATAATATCGTAAATGAGACTATGCACTTGCTTATGATCCATCGCGGGTAAGTTAATACGCCTTACATCACCATCAACACGTATCATAGGCGGTAAACCACCCGATAAATGTAGATCGGAAGCACCCTGTTTAGCAGAAAAAGCGAGCAGTTCTGTTATATCCATGCATAACCCTTATTATTAACGCGTTAATTAATGTCACGTAAAGTAATACCGTACAGCGATAATGTCTAGCGTACGATGAAGCTTGTGGGATCAAGTTCGCTTAAACAGCGTCTCAACCCTGTGATTTCGTACTTTAATACTAGGCGAAATGCCGCCATAACGCATACACTTCATCAAAACTTTTAAAGGCAGCCACATTGAGTACCCTTATTGAAAACTTAAAAAATGTACGGGCGTGTATTCACGCTCACAAAAACGAGCATAACGCAGCCCAAACCGTCACATTATTAGCTGTCAGCAAGAAAAAACCATCAAGCGCTATTAAAGAAGCATTTGACGCAGGCCAAACCGCATTTGGTGAAAACTACCTTCAAGAAGCACTCGATAAAATAGAGACACTTAAAAAGCTACCTATCGAATGGCACTTTATTGGCAACATGCAATCGAATAAAACACGCGAAATTAGCACTCATTTCGACTGGGCACATACCGTTGACCGCTTAAAAATTGCAAAGCGTCTGAGCGATCAACGTCCAAGCCATCTACCGCCGCTTAACATTTGTATCCAAGTGAATATCGACAACGAGCCAAGTAAGGCTGGCATCCCGGAAGGAGACATTCTAGCGTTAGCGAAAGACATAAACGCACTACCTAACATTACACTTCGCGGCTTGATGGCTATCCCCAAACCCATTGACACCAATGAAGCCAATAACAACGACCATGCTTTTGCGCGCATGCAGCAACACTTGTCTGCACTTCAAGCACAGCTGGGAGGCAAAAATTCAAGCGACAAAAATATAGGCGAAAGTAATATAGATACATTATCGATGGGCATGTCGAATGATATGGGATTGGCCATCCAGCACGGCGCTACCATTGTGCGTATTGGCACCGCTATTTTTGGCGAACGCACGTAAACCCACATTCACACACCGACTGCGCTATAATCGCGAGTTATTACTGACACTTTTGGAACACTCATATGCATTCACCACATATTGTTTTTATTGGCGCGGGCAACATGGCTCAAGCGATTATTGGCGGCCTGATACAACAGTCAATTGATCCAGAACATATTGAAGCGTGCGCGCCCAGTGAATCGACACGCGATAAAGTCGCCCAAACTTACGGCATCAAAACCTCCGCCCAAAACAGCGAAGCAGTTAAACGTGCCGATATTGTTGTGCTTGCTGTTAAACCACAAATGTTTGATACAGTGTGCCGCGATATTGCGCCACACTGTAAACCTAACACCTTATTTATTTCGGTTGCCGCTGGCGTCACCTGCCAAAGCATCGCCCAATACTTACAAACCGATGCACTTCATGCAGCCGATATTGCGATTGTGCGTACTATGCCCAACACCCCATCGCAAATTGGTTTGGGCGCAACAGGGCTATATGCCAACCAAGCGTGCTCGGGCACCAACAAGCAAGCCGCCAGCAACATTATGTCGGCTGTGGGCGTGACCACATGGGTCGATGATGAATCGCTCATCAACACCGTTACGGCGGTATCGGGCAGCGCACCCGCCTATTTCTTTTTGATATTTGAAGCCATGATAGACGCCGCTGTCAAACAAGGTTTAAATGCCGATGATGCCCGCACACTGACGCTACAAACCGCTTTAGGGGCAGCAAGCCTTGCACAGCAAAGCACGCTCGACATTGCAACGCTGCGCCGTAATGTAACTTCACCAAACGGCACGACCGAACGCGCAGTTAACGCACTTGAAAATGCCGGTATTCGCGCCATATTTGATGATGCCATGCAAGCTTGTACACATCGCGCACAAGAACTCTCACTCACATAAACCCAAAATACCAGCAGGATACGTCATGACCAGCATCACACAAGCACTCGTATTGATCGTCGAGACCATCGCCAGCGTGTATCTCTTATTTGTTATTTTGCGGTTTTTACTGCAACTTGTCCGCGCCGACTTTTACAACCCGTTATCGCAAGGTATTGTGAAAATCACAAACCCTGTGTTAATGCCGCTACGCAAAATTATTCCGGGGTTATTTGGTATTGATTTAGCGTGCGTCATACTCGCTATTGTTGTGCAGGTGATAACCAGCGAAATACTGAGCCTTATAGTACTTAACACCGTGACTAACCCCCTGCCGTTATTATTTTGGGGCATCATGGGGTTAATTATGTACACGCTTAATATTTATTTGGTGGCGCTGTTTGTTATGGTCATTGCCAGCTTTGTTGCGCCCATGAGCTCGCACCCCGCCCTTATGCTTATTAGGCAATTAACACAACCCCTGCTCACGCCAATACAACGTATTATTCCACCTATGGGCGGATTAGATTTCTCTGTAATGGCAATTATTTTAATTATTTATGTCAGCAAAATATTTTTAAATGGCATGGCTTCAAGTTTGGGCCTACAACCCATGCTAGTACTGGGTTTTTAAGGCTAGAAACATACTATGTCCACAGTGCCCACATCGTCGATACAAAAAAATACACATGCGCACCCTGCTGATGCCTCTGATAACGTGGGTATTGTCACACCCAAAAGCATGACATTCGATACGCCACTTGCATTAGCGAGCGGCGACGTACTCGAAAACTATGACTTAACCTACGAAACCTACGGCACGCTCAATGCAAACAAAAGCAACGCCATTCTAATTTGCCATGCCCTGTCTGGCAGCCACCACGCTGCTGGCTACCACAGCTATAACGATAAAAAGCCCGGCTGGTGGGATAACTATATAGGCCCAGGCAAACCCATCGACACACGTCGTTTTTTTGTTATTTGCCCCAACAATATTGGCGGTTGCGACGGCTCGACAGGCCCGGCCTCTATTAACCCAAAAACAGGCAAGTACTGGGGGCAAACCTTTCCGCACATGCGCGTACGCGATTGGGTACACACCCAAGCGCGCCTGGCCGATACTCTTGGCGTTACAACATGGGCAGCCGTTATTGGCGCAAGCTTAGGTGGCATGCAGGCTATGCGCTGGGCGCTTGAATACCCCGACAGACTTCGCCACTGCGTGGTAATTGCTTCGGCCATGAACCTCACCGCGCAAAATATTGCGTTTAACGAAACCGCTCGCCAAGCGATTCAAGCCGACCCTGATTTTCACGAGGGCGACTACCTCAACCAGCAAACCCTACCCAAAAAAGGGTTAAGCGTTGCCCGTATGGTGGGGCATATCACGTATTTATCAGACGACGGTATGGGTGAAAAATTTGGGCGCGAGTTGCGCTCGGGTAGCTTTACACAGGGCGAAAACGAGTTAGTAGAATTTCAAATAGAAAGCTACCTGCGCTATCAAGGCAAAAAATTCTCTCAAACCTTTGATGCCAACACCTATATATTAATGACGCGCGCGCTCGATTATTTTGATTTAGCCCGCGAATACAATGGCAGCCCAGCCGAGGCATTCAAACATGCCCAGTGTCAGTTTTTAGTGCTGTCATTTACCTCTGATTGGCGCTTCTCGCCTGAGCGCTCACACGAAATAGTATCGTCACTTATTCGCGCCGATAAAGACGTCACCTACGCACAAATAGACTCAGCCTTTGGACACGATGCCTTTTTGGTTGCCAACCAAGAACGTTACCGCGCACTATTTAACACCTACATGCAAAATATCGAGATCGCACCATGAGCCAGCATACACCCCGCACCGATCACCAAGTGATTGCGCAATGGGTAGCACCCAAAAGCCGCGTGCTCGATCTAGGCTGCGGCGATGGCTCACTGCTAAAGCTGTTACAAACACAAAAGCAAGCCCACGGCTACGGCCTTGAAATTAACAGCGAAAACATTTTGCGCTGTGCCGATATTGGCGTAAATGTCATAGAACAAAATATCGATCAAGGCCTAACTAACTTTGATGATAATAGCTTTGATACGGTGATCATGTCGCAGGCCATTCAAACGCTGCACAACCCCGATAAAGTCCTACTCGAGATGCTGCGTATTGGCCGCCAAGCCATTATCACCTTCCCTAATTTTGGTTTTTATAAAACGCGCCTGCACCTTTTACTGAATGGCCGCATGCCTGTTTCTGAAATTCTGCCGTATGAATGGTACAACACACCTAATATTCACTTTTGTACGTTTAAGGATTTCGACGTATTGTGTACCGATTTAAACCTCACGGTAAAAAATAGAGAGGTGGTTGCCCAAGGCAAGCAAGCCAGTAAACTGCAATACTTACTCCCCAACTTACTAGGTGAAACTGGCCTTTACCGCGTGACTAAAAACAACCATCCCACATAAACCAAAGCGAGTGATGCCATGATAAACCGTTTAACCTTTGATTTATTCGCCCAGCATTTATTAAGTCATGCACCTAGCCTTACTGTAAGAACAATATTTAGCACGCTATGTATTGCGCTACTCAGTTTTCACGCGCAGGCTCAAAAAACCGACACGTTTAGTATTAATAACGGCGAGCATACCCTGCAATACACTTTGTTTAACAGCACGTTTATCCCTGCCGAAGTCGCTAAACAATACGGTTTAAAACGCAGTAAATACGAATGGCTGATGAATGTATTAATCAGTAAAACCGATACCTATGGCGGCGTAAAAACCTTACTTACAGGCACCGAAAAAAACCTATTAGGCCAAGTAAAGCCGCTCAAGTTTATTACCATCGATGAAAAAGACACCGTGTACTATTTAGTGCCTATCCGCGTTAACGGCGAAGACATACTGCACTTCACCATTACGGCCACCCCCGAAGGCGGCGAAGCAAGCACGGTAAAATTTACCGATAAAGTGATATCTGACTAGCCCTCGATAACCGCTTTCAGGTTTCACCTTTTAAACCACTGGGCATACAGCCAATTAACAAGTAGACACCCCATGCAAAATATTGTTTTAGCCAGCAGCAACCAAGGCAAGCTTGCCGAATTTAACCGCTTACTTAATAGCCATAATATGTCGGTAGTGGCGCAGGGCGAGTTAAACGTACCCGATGCCGATGAAACGGGCTTAACCTTTGTTGAAAACGCCATACTCAAAGCCCGTAACGCATGCGCGCACACAGGTTTACCCGCTATTGCCGATGACTCGGGCTTAGAAGTGGACGCCCTTGATGGCGCACCCGGCATTTACTCGGCAAGGTTCAGTGGCGCAGGCGCAACCGATCAAATAAATAACGCCTATTTACTCGAAAAACTACAAAACACACCCGAACACGCACGAACTGCACGCTACCAATGTATTTTAGTGTTTATGCAGCATGAAAAAGACCCCACCCCTATTATTTGTCAGGGTAGCTGGGAAGGCCGTATACTGAATGCGCCCGAAGGCGAAGGCGGCTTTGGGTACGACCCGCTTTTTTGGTTAGAGGAATACCAATGCTCGGCAGCCAACTTACCCTATGGTAAAAAAAACCACGTTAGCCACCGCGCTATTGCGATGCAAGCGCTGTTAAAAGCACTTGAGGCACACAAACAGCCTACCAACCAAGCTGCTCACCCATAATGGATGCACTCTCGCTACCTCCGCTTAGCCTGTATATTCATATCCCTTGGTGTGTAAAAAAGTGCCCCTATTGCGATTTTAATTCGCATGAACTTAACTCAAGCTCATCTAACCCTCAGAAGGCCCAACCCGAGCTACCGATTCAAGCCTACTTGGATGCACTTAAACACGATATTGACTCTGACGCGCATCTTGCACAAGGCCGCTTAATCAGCAGTATTTTTTTTGGCGGTGGCACGCCCAGCCTATTCCCCAACTGGGCGATTAAATCACTGCTCGAGCATATTCATCGTACCGTTGGTATAGCGCCGAATGCTGAAATCACGCTTGAGGCCAACCCCGGCACCACCGAACGCGATACCTTTGATGGCTTGCTCCATGCGGGCGTCAACCGCTTATCACTGGGGATTCAAAGTTTTAACAATACGCAGCTTAGCGCCTTGGGGCGGATTCATTCGGCATCTGATGCGGGTACCGCATTTAAACAAGCGCGCCAAGCCGGCTTTGATAATATCAATATCGACCTTATGCACGGCTTGCCCGAACAATCCTGTGAAGATAGCCTGCAAGACCTTGCCACAGCAATCGATTTAGCACCCGAGCATCTTTCGTGGTATCAACTCACCATCGAACCCAACACGCATTTTTACTCACAAACACCGTTGCTGCCACACGAAGACACGCTGGGTAATATCCAAGAGCAAGGCCACGCCTTACTTCAGCAAGCGGGCTTTGAGCAATACGAGACATCGGCTTATAGCCAGCCTCATAAAGAGTCGGCACACAACACGCATTATTGGCACTTTGATGATTACCTCGCTATTGGTGCGGGCGCACACGGCAAAATAAGCTTTATTGACGCTAAAGGCTTATCAGCTTATCGGTTTCAAAAAACACGCTTACCCGAGCATTACCTCCAGGCGCAAGCAAGCCACCCCACTAAAGCCAACCCTTTTACCGCTAAACACAACCAAATTGAACCAAGAGACTTGCCGCTAGAGTTTATGATGAATGCGCTGCGTTTAACCGATGGCGTGGATGCAACCTTATTTGAAGCACGTACAGGTACGCCACTGGCAAGCATTGCCTCCGTATTACGCACATTACAAAAACAACAACTCCTCACCGATAACCCGCACATCATCGGGACAACCCCCACAGGGCATCAATACCTCAATAGTGTGCTAGAAGCATTTATGCCCAACTAGCTTAATTTTAGAGATACCACCATGACAAAATCTGTTATCCAAGAATATATTCCTCATGCCAGCTCACTGATTTATGGCTGCATGGGCATTGGCGGCGGCTGGGATAGCAGCCCGGTGACTCAAACACATATTCAACAAGCCGATACGGTGATTCATACCGCACTCGAGCAAGGTATTAACTTTTTTGACCACGCCGATATTTATACCTTAGGCAAGGCAGAGCATGCCTTTGGGCAAGCACTGAAAAACACACCGCACCTACGCGACAAAATGGTATTGCAATCTAAATGCGGGATTCGCTTTGACGATGAGCATGGCCCTAAACGTTATGACCTGTCGTACGATTGGATAATGTATAGCGTAGAGCAAAGCTTAAAGCGCCTATGTACCGACAACCTCGATATTTTATTACTGCACCGCCCCGACCCACTTATGGAGCCAGAAGACATCGCTCGCGCATTTAGCGATTTAAAACAACAAGGTAAGGTAAATTATTTTGGCGTGTCGAATATGCATAGCCATCAGATCGCGGCTATTCAATCTACATTGGACTTACCGCTTGTTGCTAACCAAATGGAGCTGCACCTTGCCCAAACGCGTTTTATTGACGAAACACTGTTTGCAGGCCACCCCCAAGCCCCACACAACAACTACAGCTTAGGCTTACTCGATTACTGTAAGCAGCATCGTATTCAATTGCAATCATGGGGCAGCTTGTCGCAGGGATTGTATTTGGGCAATGATAGCGTTATCGACAGCTACTTAGCGCTACCCGGCCACACAGCTAACAGCATCAAACATACCCAGCAATGCGTACACCACTTAAGTGAGAAATACGCGGTATCGAAAGAGGCGATATTACTGGCTTGGCTCATGAAACAGCCACTCGGTATCACACCCGTTATTGGTACAACGCAACCAAAGCGTATTCAAGCTTGCCAACAAGCCTACGCTGTTTCGTTAACACGAGAAGACTGGTACGCCCTGTATGTCAGCGCGCGCGGCGAAGAGCTTCCTTAAAACTCACAAAAAAAGCTCAATGACCAAAGCTCAATGACCATAGTAAAAAGGCGCCCGAAGACGCCTTTACATTTTTAACTACTTAACAAAATAACGTTTACGTTATTTTTTGTCCGCTGATGTCGGCACATAGTGAATACGCAGTGTTGATGGCGCGGGGATATTTTCTCGTGCGATATCACGATTAGGCTGTAATGCTTCCCAGCTAATATAAACGTTTTTCGACTTCTTGGATTGATCTTCCATTAATGGCTTCACGCGAAAACGGATGCCGTTATCTTCATCAAATCGCGCAATAGACTTAGGCAATGACTGCTTGATTTCACCGCCTGAAATCACACTTAAATCGGTAGAATCAAGCACCCACTCCCAGCGGATACCGCGCCAAGAGGCAGGCACAACAAGGTTATTATCAGCGTTTAAATAAGGCGACTCGCTAGTATCAATTGGCAAATCGAGTGAACCGCCTTTATCCAAGTCAACACGAGAGTTTTTCCATGTTGAGACTTGTCGTGATACCCATTTGTCGCCGTCTTTACGAGTAATAAATACTTGTGTATTGCCATTTTCATCGTATTTTTGATAGGTGACGACCACGCGCTTATCGGCATCAAACCCAATAGGTGTACGGCCATTGAGCAAGCCACCGTGTTGCTGGATAGGATCAATAACCTCACCTGTCGAAAGTGTAATAGGTAATGTTAACGGCGTGCCGTCGGATGTCTCCCAATTAACCAAATCGCGGCTACGCGCATAGGATAAATCATGATTTGATGACGCAATGGGCGTCTCGCGCCAAACATACGCTAAATGTGCGAATCCATCGGGGCCAATAACAGGGCCTTTAGGGTATACACCGCGCTTACCTTCACCGTGCAAAATAGACGAGTCATGCAGTGCCGTCCATGCGCCTTTGTCTGCATCCCACTTATTGTAAAACCAATGCCCTTGACCACTTGTACCTTGTCGATACTTAAAGATTAAGTTGCCCTGCGGATCTTTAAAGAACTCAGGGTAGGTGGTGCTTGTTTCATTTTTAGCATTCACCATAACGTCAACCTGCTTTAAAGAGCGAGGATCGTAAGGACGAGTCGATTTAAAATACACTAAATGGTTAGCGTGAATATTGCCAACAACATGAATAATACCGTTCTTATCAAAAGCAGCCTCAACATGGTTGTGCGCATCCCAACCTAAAAAACTGGGTAACTTATGGTAATTCCATACACCACGATGCACATCTCTCACTCTACGCACAGCAAGGCTCATTTGTCGGCTAGCGTCATAATAAGCAATCATTTGATAGTTGTCTTGCTCAACAAAATCAAACCAAACACGCTGACCAGACCACACATGATCGATGGCTTCCGTTACAGGCTCTTCCCCTGTTGCGCTGGGAGCAGCAAATACTTGAGCGCTGGCGCAGAATATTAATCCGCATAGTGCTAATTTTTTTAACATTTTCGCCTCTTATTTTTGTCGTTGTTTGATAGCTACTATTTGCGAATTCGTGTTTATTGTCAAGACGGTCACATCAAAACCAAAATCACATATATTCAATAAGAATTTTAAGAATAGTAAACACAGATAAAATTCCCGCCAAACTCATACGAAAGAGATACGCGCAAAGCATTTGCACCACTTAAGGTGTACATTTTTTGTCACTTTTATCAATGTAAAACGTCACTTAAATTGATAAAATGTCACCTCCATGACGCAGTTATCACCCTAAAAAACAAACAGGGTATATCATACTCAATACTTATTCTTTTTTATTATTAAAAAGCACTTCGTTGCTTTTAGAGGCCAAAACCATGAAATTCGCAGCCGTACTTGCATTAATTAACTTATTGATTGTCGTCAATAGTCACGCTAATAATGCGCTAACTGAATTAGCCTGCAAAAAAGAAGGTGAAATCAAAGCCCTCTGGGAGCAATATAACTGCCAAATCAATCACGACAGCACAAGCTGCAAAGAAGTCAAAAAGATACGGGCCAAAGCCAACTTTGAAATGGGTGTAAGTGTACGCACTACATGCGCGAAAGGCAGGTTTAGCCGTGATAAAACGGTCAGAGATAAAGCGAATACAGCGTATAAAGACGGATCTACAAAAATCGCCAGCAACTAATTATAACGCTGATAGACTGAGATTATTCAGTAGCAGGTGCACCTCAATTTGCACCTGCACACACGATTAAATATCGCTTAATGTGTTACAGGGCTAGGAAGATAGCCAATGCGATGCGCCCGCACCTCTAATAACTCACCTTTTTTGAACGCTATATCTTTGCGCCAAGGTCGCCACCCACGCGGCTTATCAACACTCTTTTTACGGTACTCCACGACAGCATTATGTGTTTGATTTTGGACAACATATACACCGTTTTTTATCGCAATTAACGGGGTACGTGTGACCGGCTGAAACCGCTCCCCACTCCAAAGCCTGTTTACCAGCTCACGCTCAGGCATAAGAGGTGTATCACCTATTGCCTCTAACCAACGAGTCATTTCGACGCGCAAACGATCAAGGTCAGCCTGAAAACGTGGATTGCCCACCAAATTATTCAACTCATGCGGATCATTTAAAGTATCGAACAATTCTTCTTTTGGCTTAGACGCTCTAAACCATTGGGATTGCTGAGGCGTTAACGCACCCTGATCACGTAAAGCTAATAGAGACTGCATAGTCGGGATTTTCTCACGATATACAACCGGTAAGTAGTAGCCCTGCTCAGGCCTATAATTACGAATATACTTAAATCTCTTGTCGCGAACAGCACGAATAGTATCAGTAAATCCATCAAAGCGATCTGCAGCCGCATGAACATACTCACGAACATGATCAACGTCAAAGACATCCCGCCCATGCAAATGAGAGGGCACTTGCGCGCCCGCCATCCCTAGTGTCATCGGCAAAAAATCAATAAAACTGATCAAACGGTTATCTTGCTGACCTGACAAACGCCCATCGGGGTAGCGGATAATCAATGGTACATGTAGACCGCTGTCGTAAATAAGCCTTTTTTGTCGAGGTAACGGACCACCGTGGTCAGCATAAAAAACGATAACGGTGTTATCCATCAAGTTATCCGCTTCCAATTGCCCCAGCACAGAAGCTATATGCAGATCTGTCTCAATAATATTATTATACATTTTCCATAAATCACGCTGCACCTCTGGTGTATCGGGTAAGTATGGCGGCGGCGTAAAGCGTGCTGACGAACTAATGTGAGTAGGTGTTTTTTCAAACGATGTTTTACCGGTAGGCAATGCCGCAACGCTTGACTTGTCATACGCTAAACCATGTCGCGCTTCAATATTACGAATACCGTACGGCTCAAATAAACCCGACTCATGTGTTGTCGTAAAGTTGATGACGGAGAAAAACGGCATTCCTTCTGGACGGTTGCGCCAATGCGCCGTTGTACTGCTGTCGTGCCACGCTGATGCAGGAGCGTTAAACTGGTAATCGGTTTTATAGTTGTTTGTGGTGTAATAGCCTTGTTCACGCATATATTGGCTCAACATACGCGCCCCCGCAGGCGGGACGGCCTCGTATTTTGGCAAACCCGTCTCTTTGGTGTTGGATGTCGTACGCATATGGTTTGCACCAAACGACGAGGGATACAAACCCGTGGCAATGGCTGCTCGGCTAGGCGCACAAACACCCGAAGGCGAAAATACGTGCGTGAACGTTACACCTTCGTTGGCTAGCGCACTAATAGCTGGCGTGCTAACAGTATGATCCCCATACATAGACAAATACGGGCTCATATCCTCAACGACAAGCCATAAAATATTAGGCGGCATTGTTTTGGGCTTCAAAGCCGTCTCAGCAGGTGCCTGAGAATGGCATCCAACAAGTAAAACAGCGATAAGCAGGCATAACGGTGCAAGCGATAGCGGGGTATTTATTATTTTCATGCAGGGCTTCTTTTAATGAGTGAGAGAAAACACCGCTACTATCTAACCATAAAAATAGATCACCGTAAAACGTAACCACGCCAAAAATAACAGACACAAAAAAGCCCTGACCAATAGCCAAGGCTTTATTAGTAAAGCGTCAAGTTTTAAACAAACGCTAAAACGCTAAAGAGTATCTAAATACTATCTAGCGTTGTTTAATCCACATTAGTAAGTACGAACACGTACCTTAGAGCAACCGTTACCTTCAGCAAAACTCAATTGATTGCCAGAAAAACCGCTACCACGCATATAGCTAGAGGTAATATTGACTGAACCGCCCTCAGAACCACTTACCTGCCCTTTAAAGCCACAGCCTGCGCCAGCTTTATTGTTCCAAAATTGGACTCTTTTACCTTCAAGACCATTAGGGAACGACACACAATTTGATGTGTTGAGCATAAGATCTTGACGACCGCCTGTATAAACAACACAACCAGAAGCGACCTGACCGCCAGAGCTGCTAGAAGACGAACTGCTAGAAGATGAACTGCTAGAAGATGAACTGCTAGAAGACGAGCTGCTAGAAGACGAACTACTAGAAGATGAACTGCTAGAAGACGAACTACTAGAAGACGAGCTGCTAGAAGATGAGCTGCTAGAAGACGAACTGCTAGAAGACGAGCTACTTGAGCTAGAACTAGACCCAGTCACCTCCTCACCCAAACAAGAAATTGTCGCACCAACAAGGCTCGCAGTGGTTGCCGTACAGTTTGCGTTCACGCCAGCATTATTAACGGTGTAATCAACAGTTTCACGACCCGTCCAAAAATCGATCTTATCGCCATTCTCTTGCAGATGACGCCACTGGCTACCCGTTGGCGTTTCAGTATCCCATGCAAATTGATAAACCACATTAGGTGTTGTGCCATACGGTGCAAAATCAGTAAATGCGCCATTAGGTGTTAATTGCTTTTTAAGCGTGTTGCGATAAAAAACGTTTTGCGGCCCTGTTGCGCCCGCCCATTTGCCTGCATGATGCCCAGGTGCGTACCAAATGGGGTACCATATTTCATCACCCGCCTCACAATTTGGGTTACAGTCTCTGTGATCGTAAGGAATATTTACTTGGTTGTTCTCTATTAAGTTATGACGTTCCCAACCACCATGAAGGTTTAAATCGCCGTCAATATCATTACCTGTCACAACATTACCGGATGCCGACCACTGCAGTGTAATATGTCGTACATCACGTGCAATATTGCCTTTAATCACACTGTCCCACAACTTACTGTTACGAAAATAGCCATTACCGCCCTTACCTTTATTCCAAGAGCCTTCAAGGTAGTTATCTTCGAACTGCAGATTTTTTGCCATTTCCGTCACGATGGGGTGAGAGCCTGTCATAAAGGTGCGTACATTTTTGACATAACTATTAACCGCCCACTTAAAGACTAAGCCATGAAGGGCACCTTCGTGATCAAGGTTATTGTAGTTATTTTTAGCGTCTTGAGCCGTTTTACCATTTGGCGCAACCTGAGTAAGGTAGAAATCTTCAAAACCCACGCCCTCAATAACTTTGAGATTAGCTGCACGGCTATTATAATTAGCGCCTTTAATAGCGGGTGAGCCGTCTGCCGTGTTGTTAATATAAATATCAAACTCTAATGGCTTATCAAATGTCACTTCTTTCGTGCTGGTATTAACAGCCACAATTTTAAACATTTGCTGGCGCATATGAGTATTAAACTTGTGCTGTTCTTGCACACCCTGCTCTTCTAAAAACTTATCGGTATTTGCCGAGCCAACCCAAATATAGTTACCTACTTCATAATCACGCACATTTCTAAGCTCTACAACTGTATCGCCAACCTTAGCGTCACGTGTGATATTCTCATTCTTCCAATGAAAATTAATAGAACCCTCAAAAAAGTCTTTACGATTAGCCGGGGCAGATTGATGCGCATTAACATACGACGAATGCACTTCTCGTGATTGCACGCGAAAGGCGCCACGGCCAGGCCATATCCAACCACCACTAGCATTGCCCTCGCCGCGCATATCACCCAAATCAAAATCAGAGATATTGTCATAACGAGTACTGTCATCTGGAGCAAAAACCACTTTTGTTGATGAGGCTACGCTAGGGTTGTTTCCCTGACCTTTAATTACCAAGAAGCTAGCATCGACACCAATTTGCTTAGAAATATTAATCTCGCCAGAAGGTAAAGAAATAACCGATAGATTGGTATGGCTACCTGAACAACTTGCTTTTATTGCATCAATAGCAGCCTGAATACCTGCGCTATCATTCACGCCATCATTACCATAAACACCGTAGTTGGCGCCCATCTCTTCTGGAGTAATAAAACAATTTGCATTAGATGTGTAATCTGAGCCCGAGGGAAGCGACTCCCCTTCAAGATAACCGGCTTTTGACCAATCAGGAAGAGACGCCATTGCTTGCGCAGAAACAATGGCAGATAAGGTCAAAAACAACGCCTTTTTTTTGTAACTCATAACTTTATACCTATTCATTATTATTAGTGTTTTATTGTCGTGCGGTTATACGATAAATAAAATAACGCAACGGGATGCATTATTTCACTAACTATAATGTAGTGTGTGTTTCGCAGATATGCGAAAAAAAAATGCCGTTAATTGTTAAAAATTGTCATTTATCGGCTCCCATTACTACAGTTACAATAATACAAATGAAAACTTACACAGCGGCACTTCATCACGATCCACCATAAATGAGTCAATAAATAACCAAAAATGCCAAGTGCGTCTAAAAAACACACAATACTATATGGGCTTTTTATCGCTTAAAGTAAATACATACCGTCAATGTCGAGTGTTGAGCAGATCTAAAATCACAAGCAATGTTTCATCTACTTTGCAGAACATTGACCCGAATCTACACACCCCCGCAAGCTTTTGAGTACATACACCCACAATACGACCCTTATGATTAATAATTAAAGGCTTTGATTGACTTTGACTGTTTAAATTTATTAAATGACGCTCCCGCAATTAGATGCGTATGTTTGATAATGCAGTTTGTTTATTCACATAACTAATAGAGATATCGAATAACATAAGCGCACGTCGCTTTGTGAATAACCATAAATAATAAATCTAGGCTATCGATGACAATCGATTACCGTATTCTGTATGCAGCGTATCGCTTAGCCGGCCTATTTTAGTAATCAACTTTTAATATAAAAACGGAGTTTCTTTGTGAAAATTGCCGCAATTGGTGAATGTATGCTTGAGCTGTCATCAGCACAAGCACCGATGTACCGCTTAGGTTTTGGTGGAGACACCCTTAACACTGCTGTTTATCTCTCTCGTCTTGGTGGTGAAGTCGACTATGTAACGGCACTTGGTGTTGATGACTTTAGCCGCGACATGATCGATGCATGGAAAGCAGAAGGAGTAGGTTGCGACCTTGTTATGAAAAAAGAAGGGGCATTACCTGGCCTTTATATGATTCAAACGGATGATGAAGGCGAGCGTACTTTCCAGTACTGGCGTCAAAACGCACCTGCTCGCACACTCTTTGAAGACTTCCCCTCATTATTTGACGCATTAAAACCCTACCCTTATTTATATTTGAGCGGCATTACACTCTCGCTATACAGCGATGCGACGCTAAATAAACTTTGGGCGTTTTTAGACGATTACCGCACAAACGGCGGCAAAGTGGTCTTTGATATCAATTACCGCCCGGCAAGTTGGCCAGATAAAACACGTACTGACCATGTATTTAACGCCATGCTGACTCGCACCGATACAGCATTACCGAGCTTTGACGACGAAAAAGTGTTACATGGTGAGCACACTACACACGAATGCGTAGCGCGCTATGTTGAAGCGGGCGTGAGTGAAGTGATTGTTAAAGACGGTATTAATGGTTGCTTACTGTATGCCGACGGTGAAACAACGCACATTCCTGTACCCGTTAAAGTTAACCCGATTGATACCACCGCTGCTGGCGATTCATTCAATGGGGCCTACCTTGCTGCCCGCCTTAATAATAAAGATGCAAAAACTGCCGTGGCTGCTGGCCAAGCCTGTGCCGCACTGGTGATCTCTCATCGCGGTGCGATTGTGCCTGCTGATCAATTTAACTTATAAAGGGATACAACAATGCTAAAAACACCCCATAACTCACTCACCAAACTTGCTTGTGGTGTGGCACTCTGTGCCTTTGCTGCAATTAGCCAAGCTAAAGCAGATATCACCCTGCGGATTGCACATACACTCGACAATACCCACCCCGTACACAAAGCCATGGATTTTTTAGGCGAGCGCTTAAAGCACCACTCAAACAACACCATGGATGTTGCGATATATGCATCTGGCCAATTAGGCTCTGAGCGCGAACTCATTGAGCTTTTACAAATTGGCAGTTTGTCGATGACAAAAGTGTCGGCCAGCTCGATGGAAGCGTTCGTTCCCGCCATGCGCGTGTTTAGCCTACCGTACCTCTTTAACGATCAAGACCACCTTTGGACAACGCTCAACAGCGACGTAGGTAAAGACCTACTCAATGAAGGTATCCCCTTTCGCGTGAAAGGATTAGGTTATTACGATGCAGGCAGCCGTAGCTTTTACTCAAAAACCAAGCCCATCACACAGCCTTCAGACTTAAAAGGCATGAAGATTCGCGTGCTTTCAAGCCCAATGGCCGTGGAAATGGTTGATACCATGGGCGGTTCACCCACGCCTATTTCTTGGGGCGAGCTATACACAAGCTTACAGCAAGGTGTGGTCGATGGCGCAGAGAACAACCCGCCGAGCTTTTACTTATCGAAGCATTACGAGGTGTGTAAGTATTATTTACTCGATGAGCACACATCGATTCCTGATATCTTAATTATTGGGACACACACGTGGAACAAGCTCACGCCACAGCAACAAGAATGGTTACAGCTTGCTATGGATGAATCCGTTGTGCATCAACGTGAGTTATGGGCTAAATCGACTCAAGAAGCGCTAGACGCGGTAAAAGCGGCCGGCGTACAGGTCATGAAAGCAGATAAAAGCCTATTCCAGCAAAGCGTTGCCAGCATGATCGAAAAATACAAGCAAAGCGAGCTAGGCCCTGTTATTGAAAAAATTATCGCGAAAGGAAAATAATAATGACGTGTTTACTTAAAAGCTGTGTGCGCCTCGACCGCGCACTCGAAATATTCTTAATGATACTGATGATCTTGTTAGTTGCCGACGTGACTTGGCAGGTGATTACGCGCTTTATCTTGCCTAAACCCAGCCCATTTACTGAAGAGCTTGCGCGCTTTTTACTGATTTGGATTTCGTTTTTAGGGTCAGCATTTGCGTACCGTAAGGGTATGCACTTGGGTATTGATTTTTTTGTACAAAAAATGGCCCCCGCTAGCCGCAAAAATATCGAATACTTTATTTTGGCCTGTTGCGCTGCATTTGCGATTATTATTTTAATTATTGGCGGTACAAACCGCGTAATTATTGCGTTTGAACTGAACCAAGTGGCAGCTGCACTCAGCATTCAAATGGGCTATGTCTTTTTAGTCACACCTTTAACCGGTGTGCTTTTTGTGATTTATACCCTTGAGTTTCTAATAAAATCTAACGCGGCCAATAGTGCGTTAATGTCTAATAACACTGAGACAACGTCTTAATACAAGGTAAATTAATATGGAATTTACAGCTCTTATACTTTTGGTCGTTTTTGTCATCTTATTGGTGCTTAACGTCCCGATTGCTATTTCGATTGCGCTTTCAGCGCTTGTCACCATGCTTTTCACTATCGACTTTTTACCCGCCGTGACCACCATTGCACAGCGCATGACATCGGGTGTGGATAGCTTTGCCTTATTGGCTATCCCGTTTTTTATCTTGTCTGGCTTTATTATGGGACAAGGCGGTATCGCAAAACGCCTGATTGAGTTTGCTAAGGTCATTGTTGGGCGCTTGCCGGGCGGTTTAGCATTTGTAAACGTGATTGCCTGTACGCTGTTTGGCTCTATTTCGGGTTCGGCTGTAGCATCCACATCGGCTATTGGTGGATTCATGATCCCCTCGATGAACAAAGAGGGTTACGATAAAAACTTCAATACTGCCGTTACCGTTACCGCTTCCACTACGGGTATGCTTATTCCGCCAAGCAACGTACTGATTATTTACTCGCTTGCCAGTGGCGGTGTCTCTATTGCGGCCTTATTTATTGCGGGTTATTTACCCGGTATTTTAGTGGCGCTTTCATTGATGCTAGTTTGCGCTATTTACGCTAAAAAGAACAACTACCCTATGGGCGCGAAAATTTCGCTTGCCGAAGCCTTAAGTAAAACAGCGGGTGCAGTACCGAGCTTGTTTTTAGTGGTACTTGTGATTGGCGGCATTATCGGCGGTTGGTTTACCCCAACTGAAGCAGGCGCCATTGCGGTTTTGTACTCGTTGCTATTATCACTTTTAATTTACCGTGAAATTAGCTTTGCTGATATGCCCGACATTATCAGTAAATCGGTATCGACAACGGCCATTGTAATGCTGTTAATTGCAGCGTCATCGGCAATGAGCTGGTTACTCTCTTACGAGAATATTCCTCAGCAAATCAGTAGCTCATTGCTTGCGCTCACTGACAGCCCCATTATGATCTTACTGCTGATTAACTTTTTACTGTTAGCTGTGGGCACGTTTATGGATATGACGCCAGCGATCTTAATTTTCACGCCGATCTTTTTGCCTATTGTTGAAAGCTTGGGTATTTCGCCGCTGCACTTTGGTATTATTATGATACTCAACTTAAGTATTGGCTTATGTACGCCACCTGTGGGCAGCGTCTTATTTGTGGGGTGTAGTATTGGTAAAACATCCATAACCGATGTGATAAAACCACTCTTACCGCTGTATGCCGCGATGTTTTTATCGCTTATTCTCGTGACGGCATTCCCAGCAATCAGTGAGTTTTTACCAAAACTATTTGGCCTTATCTAACCCTAGGTTTACTTTCTGTTCAGGCGCACCCTTTTTATGGGCGCGCCTCATTGCCCTGCCGCTATCTCGGAACTAGTCTCAGCAATACCCGCCAAACATATTAAGCCATCTATATCGCCCACCTATATAGCCAACTTAGCCATCACCGTGGTTTTATATTCTTTTTTTAAATGTAAAAAAGTTGAGCCTGAGCTAAAAAATCATCACATTATAACAACTTACTTTATGTGAACTGGTTCCAATACCAGCCCTTAAGCATAGAATCCAAAATTCTAATAAATGCCGAATATTTACACAGTCAGTAGACTATGTTTAATAGTAAGTCGGTTTATACTACTTTAGACGATGTACATAGTGCCAAACCGCTCGGTTACACCACGCTTTGAGTAATTTGGACAATAGTACTTTTCGCCTTCAACTGATAATTTAGTTAACAATGTAACTGTATTTTCACAATGGAGTAAGGCTATGCAAAATGAAAACTGGGCACTGAGCTCATCTAACCTTATTGTGGCTAGAAATTGTATAAAACTGATCGAAAGTGAATTTGGTGAGAAGCTGCGTTTATCAGATGAGTCATTTTTAATAAAGCTGGGGCGATACGCAAAAAAAACACAGTCATCACGCACTCTTATGATGTGCTCAAAGTTAGCAACGGCGACCGGAGAAGAAAACTTAACCAACCTTACCCAGTCAGCGCTTAAAGGGAAAAGCAAACAACCAAATACCGCTACCGCACAACCAACATCTAAGCGTACATTAGCCTCACCAAAAACCGAAAATCAAATAGAGTATCGAGGCAAGCATTACGCCAAGTTTGATAACGCAGGTAAAGAGTTCAAAGGCTTATATCGAGGCCAGGCACGTTACGCCTAACAATGAAAAGACATTAGTTTAAAACATCTATAGGCTTGAGCTTACTTCCGTCTTTAAATGGTAAGTATGTGCGTGCATCAGCAATGTAATTTTGTGTCTGCTTTGCTTCTTGCCCTAAAAACTGAGAGATAGCTTGGCTAAAATCATGATGAGCAATGTAATGCAACGACGTTGTTTGGATCGGTGTAAAACCGCGTTGAATTTTATGCTCACCTTGCGCGCCAGGGTCGAAACGCTTTAACTTTTTAGTTATCGCGTATTCGATACCTTGGTAATAGCATGCCTCAAAATGCAAACCTGGTATCTCTTCAATCGCGCCCCAATAACGCCCGTATAACGTTTCATTATCGTTAAAGTAAAGTGCAGCTGCAATCATCGTTTGATCGCGCCACACTTGACACATGGCGACATTGTCACCTAAATTTTGTGTCAACGATTCAAAAAATGCCGATGTTAAATAGCCATGACGATGACTACGCTTCAGGTATGTCTGATTGTAAAGCACATAAAAATCTTGCCACTGATCCTGCGTGATGTCATTGGCAGTCTTAACAATAATATTAAAACCATACTGAGCTACTTTTTGACGCTCTTTCTTTATGTTTTTACGCTTTCTAGAGCTAAAACTCGCTAGAAAATCATCAAAACTCGCGAAACCTTCGTTAAACCAATGAAACTGGCAACCTATGCGCTTTTGCCATAGTAAAGACGAATCCAGACGATGTAACAATGTACTTGACTGGGCATCAGGGAAAAGCACATGCACAGAACTGATTTGCGCTTCATCTACACATGTCTGTATGGCATCTTCTAGCAGTAAAACAATTTGCTCATTATCGTAATCAGGGTTCACCGATAATCGCGGCCCGGTTGCAGGGGTAAAAGGAATCGCACTCACTAACTTGGGGTAATATTCGTAGCCATTGCGATAATACGCATCAGCCCAGCCATGATCGAAAACATATTCACCATAAGAATGCGTTTTTTGATAAAGAATACATGCACCCACCAGGCTGTCACCGTACTCAATAAGACAATGACAGGGCAGCCAGCCTGAAGCCTGTGTGGTACAACCTGTATTTTCTAAGCTAAGCAAAAATGCGTGTTTTAAAAAAGGGTAAGCGGTGTCAAATAACGCATCCCATTTTTTAGGGCAAATATCATTAATAGAAGAAATAAAACGAGATTGATAAACACGCTCAGTCACAAGGTTTACCTAATTAAGGGGTTATAGGAATGCGTCAAACATCGCGCCACCTGTATCTTAAGTAACAAAATGGGATGTGTGATCTATACAGAAATAGATACATGGATGAGGCATGATTCACTTTAACGATTACGCGCCAGCAGCCAAGTGTGATTAATTGATTCATGTAAAAGCTAATAATAAAAATATACTTATGGCGTTTTTATATACATGCATCCATTCATCACTAAAAATATATCGAAGCGCATTAAGTTTTCGAGCTAACCAAGCAGTCAGCCGAAAACAAACAACTAAATGTACTGCCTACACCTATCTTGCTGCTTATTTTAAGCTCCCCATCATGACGTAGAAGCACATGCTTCACAATAGCTAAACCCAAGCCCGTTCCACCTGTTTGACTGTTTCGACTATCGTCTACTCGGTAGAAACGCTCGGTTAAACGGGGTAAATGCTTGGCATCAATACCCGGCCCAGTATCGGTGACTTGAATCACGACTTCGTTTTGCACTATGGCGGCACTGGCTGTGATGTCTCCCCCCAAAGGGGAGTACTTGACTGCATTAATCACAAGATTCGACACCGCGCTATGAAGCTCTTTCTCATTACCTTTAATGGTTAAATACTCATCAGCATCGACCTTCAATTGATGTAACCCAGACGATGTAATAGCTTTGGCATCATTGATAATATTGTTAAGCAATTGATACACATTGACTGGCTGCTTTTTATGCTCTGTTTGCGCGGTTTCTAATTCACTTAACGTAATTAAATCATTGACCAATGCCGTCATACGGCTGCATTGCTGCTCCATGGAACCCATGGCTTTTTTCCATACTTTTTGTGGGACTTCGTCAAAGTTATTGAGCGTTTCTAGGTAACCGCGAATAACGGTAAGCGGCGTACGCATTTCATGCGAAACATTAGCAATAAAGTCACGGCGCATATCTTCAAGCATCACCATGCGTGATACATCCGTGAGAGTGACTAAACGTTCACCTCGCCCAAAAAAGTAAATGTTAAATTGAATATGCTGATTTACACGGCGAGCCCCTTTCAGTTTGAGTGGCTTACCATATTGCTGCTGCTCGAAATACTGCACAAAACTAGGATGGCGGATAATATTGGTGAGTTTATGCCCTCGGTCCACTGGCTTAAAACCCAAAAGTCCCTTAGCGGGCTGATTCCACCACTCAATATTGCCATCTTTATCGATAAGCACAACACCATTGCTGAGCGCGCTGGCCATATCTTGAATACGTAAAATAAGAGCTTGTAGCCTACGCTTATCATTACGGTAACGTTTGGCGAGCGAAACAATATCTTCGATAATTTCACCGTGCACACCACCCAGCGGATTACTTTTAATGCTTTTGTCTCGGGCTGCCACCACCCAGCGCTCAAGTGTGGCTAGGCTTTTTAATAAATAGGCAATATAAACCGCTAGCACGGCAATAAGCAAAAGGTGTGTATACCCTGTTGCTAGCCCAATAATGAGCGCGCCCACCACAGATACTGCCAATATACTGAGCTCAACACGTAACCCTTTTTGAATCATATAATTCTAATCTATTGTGATGATTGAGTGAATAAGGGTTAATATATGTTTAAAGCTGCGAATCTTGCGCTGAAAAACGGTAACCCGCCCCCCTGACTGTCTGGATAAGCTTATCGTGGTTGTTAATCGTGAGCGCCTTTCGTAAACGTCGAATATGTACGTCTACCGTGCGCTCCTCAACATACACATTACCGCCCCAGACATGATCAAGTAATTGACCGCGATTATATACTCTATCTTGATGGGTGAGGAAGAATTCTAGCAGGCGGTATTCTGTTGGGCCAATTTGTATCGGTTGCGCATCAATTGTCACACGGTGACTTTGCGGGTTCAGGCAGAGCTGATCGACTTCTATAGGTTTGGTCTCAGCGTTCACCACTGTTCTACGCAAAACCGCTTTGAGCCTAGCAAGTAACTCACGGGGCGAAAACGGTTTGGTAATATAATCATCTGCGCCTATTTCTAACCCTTGTATTTTATTGTCTTCTTCGCCTTTAGCGGTGAGCATAATAATAGGGATATCACACGTGACGTCATCTTTTTTTAGGCGTCTAGCCAGTTCAATACCGCTAGTCCCAGGCATCATCCAATCGAGTAAAATAAGATGAGGGGGCGTATCCACAATAACAGAATGTGCCGTCTGGGCGTTATCGGCTTCTATTACGTTAAAGTCAGCCATTTCTAATGCCAAACGTAGCATATCGCGTATGGACTGTTCATCGTCTACCACTAAGATGGTTTTGCCGTTCATAATCTCTGGAACCTAAATATAGAATAATGTGAAGCCTGAGTATTCACGATGTGTATGACGCTTTTATGACAGTGCGGATATTTGCAAGCGAGCAGTGTGAGAGGGCCGGTATATTACGGCTAAATAAGCTCTAATTTATCGAGCACAATACCTAAAAAGATAACCATACCGACCCAATTATTATTGAGAAACGCCTGAAAGCACTTATGAGGGTCGCGATCTTTAATCAGGTATTGCTGGTATATAAACAAGAGCGACACAATAAGCAGCGCACACTTATACATTAAACCCAACTCAAACCGCTCGCCAGCCAAAGCTAAAGCCAAAAGAGTTAAGAGCTGTAAACATGCTGTCATTATTTTATCGGCATCACCAAACAATATAGCGGTCGACTTGACTCCGATTTTAAGATCATCATCACGATCTACCATCGCATAAAAAGTGTCGTACGTTACTGCCCATAAAACCACGGCGGTATACACCAACCATAACGCTGGCGGCAGTGATTCTGACTGAGCCGTAAACGCCATTGGTATAGCCCAGGCAAAAGCCGCGCCTAAAAATAACTGGGGCATATGAGTGTAACGCTTCATAAAGGGGTATATAGTCGCGAGTATGACCGCGCCAAAAGACCACATGACCGTTTGCATATTCGTCAGGAGTACCAGCATTAATCCGATAATAAGTAACAATCCAAACAGTACTAACGCTTCTGAAGATGAAATCACCCCTGCTGCGATGGGCCGCATAGCCGTGCGCTTTACGCGGCCATCAATTTTTCTATCGGCATAATCATTAATAACACATCCTGCCGAGCGCATAACAACAGCACCTACAATGAAGATGACAATCAATTTAATATCAGGCAAGAGGTCCGAAGCCAACCATAAGCCCCATAAAGCGGGCCACATAACGAGGTAAATACCTATCGGCTTATTTAAACGCATCAGCGATATATACCCCTTCAGCAATGAAGGTTTTTTACGTGGGCGGGATGTATGTGTTTTCATAGTGATTTACTTAAACATAGATATGGCTCTATTATTGTAACAGTCACATGTATATTCGCATTATTAAACCGTAATTTAATAAAAAATAACGTGTTAGCTTCTTTTGGGTTAACAGCATAATAGGCTTACTATGATTAAATCACCTCCACTTTATATACAAATTCTTATTTCTATTGTGCTGGCTCTTGGTGTTGGCGCGACGCTAAACAATGTTGGCACTGAAGCTGGTGTACC
The DNA here is from genome assembly GCA_937920545.1 of uncultured Saccharophagus sp. Taxonomy (GTDB): domain Bacteria; phylum Pseudomonadota; class Gammaproteobacteria; order Pseudomonadales; family Cellvibrionaceae; genus Saccharophagus. The sequence goes on along the minus strand of CAKZUG010000002.1, from coordinate 102,400 downwards.
CGCCTATATCTTATCGCTATGCAGCTTTGTGGGAACATTTTTTCTGAATGCGCTAAAAATGATCATTATCCCGCTTATTGTATCATCCATTATTTGCGGTGTTGCCAGTATGGGTAAAGGTGATGCTGTTGGACGCATGGGCGCAAAAACTCTCGGCTTTTATCTACTGAGTAGCACGATTGCTATTTTAATTGGCTTAACCGTTGTTAACGCCATGACACCCGGCGAAATAAACGGTGAACCTGCACGCGAAGCATTTAATTTAAGCAGTTCTGAATCCGTTAACCAACAGCTTGAAAAAGTCGAGGGGAAAGGCGCAGGTGATTTTGCCAGTATTTTTTTACGCATGGTGCCACCCAACCTTTTTGAAGCGGCCGCCGACGGCCAAATGCTTGGCTTGATTACATTTGGTATTTTATTTGGCTTTTTTATGCTGCGCATCGATACCGCGTTAAGCCAAACACTGCGGCAGTTTTGGCAAGGCGTGTTTGATGTGATGATGCACATGACGCATCTTATTATGAAACTGGCTCCCTTTGGTGTGTTTGGCTTGGTCACCGTGACGATTGCGAATGCAGGTATTGAAATTTTACAAAATATGCTGGCATTCTTTTTAACGGTAGTGATTGCATTATTGCTGCATGCTTTTGTGGCCATGCCTATTCTGTTACGCACGCTGGGTAAAGTACGCAACCCTTACAGACAAGTTCGCGCAATGGCACCCGCGCTGTTAACCGGCTTTTCTACCGCGTCGTCGGCAGGCACACTGCCGATTACCATGGACTGCATGGAAAAAAATGCCCGCGTTTCTAAGCGTACTTGCTCATTTGTTTTACCATTAGGCGCAACCGTCAATATGGACGGCACAGCATTATACGAATGTGTTGCCGCTATGTTTATCGCGCAAGCATATGGTCTAGAGCTAACACTTGGCGTGCAATTTACTATTGTCGCGGTAGCATTACTCACCTCGATTGGTGTAGCAGGTGTACCCTCGGCAAGCCTTGTAGCCATTACGGTCATATTGAGTGCCATTGGTTTACCGCTTGAAGGGATTGGATTACTGTTAATTACTGACAGGCTTCTGGATATGGCGCGCACAGCGGTCAATATTTTTAGTGATAGTTGCTGCGCAACTATTATCGCTAAGTCAGAAGGAGAACAAAATATATTAGGGGAAACCAATAGCGTAAAAGCAGAGACATAAAAAACGTCGCTTATGGCATGTACTCTTATCAATTTCAGAGTACAACCGACAGAGGACAGACGAAAAAAAACCCGCATAAAGCGGGTTTTTCACTTCGAACTTACATACTTGAACGCCTAGAAACGACCTTGCAAGTTAAAGCCTAGTAATTCTTCTTTAATATCACCACCAGTATCACTGTAGCTCAAGCCCATTTTAAACTTAGGGTTAAAGAAGTAATCAGTACGCACTGTTAAAGTAGATAAATCACTGCCATTGCTTAACTCAGAACCAAACGATCCACCCGCACTAAGTGCATCTGAAAAGAAATAATCCATACCAGCCGTAATAAACATAGCGTTTCCGCTATCTAAACGCTCATCGTCAATCACAGCAACGTTGAGGTCATAACTCACGTCATTATCATCTATAGTAGAAACAGTGTGGTAGTTGACGCTTACTGTCTGGTTATCAGAGTCATCACCAAACGTTGCGTTAAATAACAATAATGATTTTTTATCAATATACTTACCCAAACTCAATGATCTAACGCTCTCGCCACTATCTAAGTTGGTATAAGACGCATCAAAAACGACACCTTTTTCAGAAATAAAACGCCCACCGATATTGGCTGATTCACCACGATTGGCAGCGGTATCTTCTGACAAATACCCTAACGTTAAAAAGCTCACTTGGCTTAAGAAAGCCGATTCAAGATAAGGGCCTTGTAACTTAACATCAGAATGATAAAAAGTTGCTTGGACGTTTGTCACATCATAATCGGCAGTACTTCTGTCGCCGTTAGCGTATCCAGCATCAAGCTCTACACGAAAGCTATCATCTTGTGCAAGTACGGAGGTAGAGGCTAAAAGTGCGATGGCTCCTGCCAAAATAGTTTTATTCATATTGTTATTCCCATGGTATTTGAATGAATTTGATTGTATTAGTTTTATTTTGAGCACCAAATTAACAAGGCAAGCTTAGCAATGTCCATTTATTGAGTCAAACATTGTTATTTAGTGCATTTTTGATCATTTTACTGCTTTTTCATGCGCCTCAAAGAAATCAACTACGCTAAAGATAGCAAATAGAATAATTAATGTGATTTATTCAAACACACAATTTCGTATATTGGCTTACCCGTTATCTGCAAAGCACCGCACTGTAAGATCGGCTGCCCAAGTAAATCATAGAGTTTACTGTTTTCACTGATACACTCATAATGAATATCATCAGTCACGCGGTAACGCCAAGTAACATAAATATGCTGATTAAACTGTTTATCCAAAAACACATACTGATGCACATTGTCACTCACTTCATATTGCTCAAGCTGGGCGCAACCTAAAAATCGATAAAGTGTTTTAAAAGCATAAAACGCAGGCATAAAACGTATATCTTCACGGTGATCAACTAAACCATAACCCGGCGCAATAAGCTGATGCCAAAATACCGTATCTATTTGGCCTGTTGCCCACGCAATCAGGTACGAACGCACAAGATACATGGCGGCATCGTCTTCACTTACCGTGCAATCACCTTGAGCGGGTGCATAACCTAAGCGATCTTTGATCGGCCAGTTTATCTCTGTGATATATAGCGTGTTATCTGTTTTGGGGCTTAAACGCATTGCCGTATAAACAAAGCGGATTTTATTTTTAAGATCAAATACCCAACCCTGAGTACTCTCGGGTGAACCACGCCTATCCACGTATAACAGCGCAGCCATAGCGTCGGCTTTTGCATTAAATAAATGAAACACGCTGCGCACAGTCGATATTGGCTCGAAATCTATTACCGATGAGCCAATAAGCTTAATATCTTTAAAGTGCGCATCTCGATATGCTTTCACCACGCTAAAAAACTGCAGCGACTCCTCAACCGAAATACACCCCCACTTTAGCCTATTAGTCGCGTTCCCAATTTGAAACTCACAGGAGAATTCATGTAACGCGTTAAATATAATATGTATATGCCGAATAAGCATGGCGTGATCGGTCACGTGCTCTCTATCTTGCAAGACACAAAAAACAATGTCGACATCACCAAGGCTTTGGCAAAACGCTTTATAATGATCAATATTATCGCAATCCCACAGCGGGATACGTACTAGAATTTTTTTCACACCCAACTGGGAGATTAAACCCGGCGCTAGCTCGGGTAATTTATCCTGATTAACACACAACCCTATAAAATCGGCTCCTGTAAGCGCTGTTTTTTTTGGGCGAAAAAACAACATAGCAAACAAAACAACAGGCAGTGTGATTAACGCCACGATAAAACTTTTTAAATAATGGGGGATACCTTGCTTTTTCAAGCTGTTTTTGAAGGCTTTATCTGAAATAACATGCGGCTGATCTGACAGGTGATCCCACTTAAAAGGTGGCTTCATTTTTTAAGCCCTAGTAATTTTTTAAGCGCTGTTTTTTTACGTCTAAAACTGTAGAACGCCTCAACATGCTTATTGACTTCAGCGAGCAAATCAACAGCATCGAGCTGGTTATGCTGGGCATAATACGTACAAAATCGCTCGCGAATTTCTTTTTGTACTAGCAAACGTGTTAAGTTTTCGACTTTTTCACTGTGAGTCAGTGTTCTAAACTGCATACGGTTAACGTCGACAAGATAAAACTCATACCCTGTAGGCTGACGCTTGACCAATACATTGCCCAAGCTGAGGTCAGCATGAAGTACACCCTTTTGATGTAGCTCGGTCACAAACAAAGCGCAGGCATCGAGTACTGCATTTAAATCACTTGGCGGTGAGGTGAGTAAATCGCGGAACTCAAAATCGTAATCGACATGTGCAGAAATATAATAACTCTGTTTAATTAAACCCTGCGCAAAAAAGGCAATGTAGCCAATAGGTTCTGGCGTACCCACACCGCGCTTAGCCAACTCGCATGCGTGTTCAAATGAACGCTGCGCCTTAGAAGCTCGCAAATAGGTATAAATTATGCGACGTAATACGCCCAATTCTTTAAACGATTTTACAACGCAAGTTTGCTGGTTAACGTTAATCAGTTTGAGTACATTACGGCCGTCGTAAATCGTGGCATTGTGCTCTTCACCAAACAATACGGGCAGTTGAGCCGCAATAGGCTGGTAAACCGACTCATCCAATGACGGGGCAAAGGCGCTTTGGCTAGTGTTATTTTGTGGCATGAGGCGTGTCATCTTGATGGAGAGTTTTATCTTTATCTGGCTGGTTAAAGCCCGCTTTTAAGGGCTGAGTATTATTACCCGGCCAGCAACGTACCACCCTAAAAAAGAATAAATGACAAGGGATTTGCATTGTGGGCACCGCGCTTGATACTGCCGCATCGATTTCAAGCTCTTCCAAGGTGACAAAAAACAAATTAATATCAATAATCTTACCGCGCACACCCGCATCAGCGTGCTTGGTTTCTTTTAGCTCAACAATATCGCCAATGCGTACGCGCGAAAACAGCAGCAGCAGTAATGAGCAGAGCATATTACTTAACACGCTCCAACCCGCAAAAAAGGCAACAGCCACTAAAACGGCAACCGATAATAACGCCGCCCACAATGCTTTAATCGACATCCCAAATAGCGCTAACAACAACGATAGCACTACGACTATCACGCTCCAGCGGATGGCCGCTTTGATAAGATAGATCACATTGGCTGGTAACGATGTACGTGTCGACACGATATTCACTAAACGCATACTGGCCATAATAATTAAAACGCCAATAACAATAATAACAGGTGCTTGTAATAACTCGGTTGAAAAATCAGCCATGATGCTCCCCACTCAAAGACGATAAAGCATCGCACTGTAGCAATTTATGACGCTAGTCACCAACCTGTTCTAGCATTTTCTGCATGGCGTCTTCCTGTACATCCAATATATCTATAAGTAACAATAACATATCGGCCGAAAACAACCCCTTACTCACGCGGTTTCTTAGATTATTGGCCGTTAAAAATACACCACGTTCTTGCAAAGCGCTCACAAGGTCCTCATATTTAATTTGCTTAAGTACCATACGCGCCCGAATGTATCTGACAACGGCGTTTTTATATGGGGCTAAAGCCGCTTTATTTTGAACACTTTGCTCTTGCTTCATACTTTTTGCCCTATTGTTAAATGGATCTTGGGTTAAAACACGTTTTAAAAACGATAATTGAAAATAAATGTTGACATTTGTATCAAATATAATACATTTGTACTCACTGAGCAACTGATGAATGCCAAACAAGGCTAGCCAATAACAGAGGATAAAACATGTCGTGGAATTTAGAGTCAGTCAAAACGCTTGTAGAAGAGCACGCAAACTGGACAGTTGAAAGCGAAGGTGAATGCCTAAGCATTTCTAACGATGAAGGTATTGATGCCTTTTTATATGCAGGGGAGCAACAGATCGTCATAGAAACGCCGCTTTTTGCACTAAGCGATGTTGCCGATGCTAACGCTCTCAATGCTTTTATTCTACGCACACACCTTTACCAACCGCTATCAACGGTTGGCGTTAAGGCCATCAGCGGTCAAGAGTACTACATTGCATTTGGGTCGCTATCAGCAAACAGTAAACCCGAAGTACTACTACAAGAGATAGAAACCCTGTTTGAAAATGTCGATGATTTTATCGAAGTTTACGAAACGTATTTAAATAAAGAGGCAGCATAACATGAGCTTAAAAAGACTATTTACCGCATTAAGAGGCGGTGTAAACGAAGCGGCAGAAGCTGTAGCCGATACCCAAGCCATCCGTATTTTGGATCAAGAAATGCGTGAAGCCAAACAAGAACTTGTCGCCTGTGACCAAAACCTGACTAAAATCATGGCCAAGCGCAAGCTCACTGAAAACAAAATGAATGGCTACAAAGCCGACATTGAAAACTACACCAACCACGCGATTGCCGCGAGCGAACAAGGCAATGAAGCACTGGCTATTGAATGTGCCGACAAAGTCGCCGAACTAGAAGCCTCGCTTGATACAGAGCAGACCATTTACGACTCGTATATTAAGTCGGAACAAACGCTTAAATCGAACATTGCCAAAGCGAAAACCAATGTGCGTAAAATGGAACAGCAAATTGATCAGGTTAAAGCAACTGAATCAGTACAAAAGGCGCAGGTTGCCGTGTCATCAAGACACATGGGTGCAAACAGCAAAGTTAAAACGGCGTTAAGCAGCCTAGATAGAATCAAGCAAAAGCAGCAAGAACGTAGTGCGGAGCTGGATGCCGCCGCTGAACTTGCCGACGAAGAAAGCGGCTCTGACTTAGAAGCTAGGTTAAAACAAGCGGGCCTTTCTGGCAGTGGCAACGTATCGGGTAAAGCAAAACTTGATGCCCTACTAAAAGCCAAAAAGTAAGCGCTTAATCAAACATTGATACTTTTAAATCACCAGAACCTCATGGCCTAGCCATGGGGTTAACGCCCTTCTTATATACTGCTTTAATAGTAGAGAGGCACCTTAGTGATTGTAATCATTGCTATTGCCGTGCAAAATAAACGGCTAGTTACGGGCAATATTGATTCACAATAGATTGCATCTTCTGCAAAACCAAATCTATTATTAACGTTTATTACCAAGCGTGAAATCACGTTGCTTTTACAACACAAAAAGGAACATGTTTTGTTTAAAGTAAAACTACGCCGCCTATTGGGGGCGTTTTTTTTAAAAGCGAATCTCACTACCACACTTTTGATGCTCGCAGCTTATGCGTTAAGCAGCTATGCGCTGATGCTTATTGCCCGTGAGACCGAGCTAACTCACCCTGCTAATTTTTTTTATTGGCTGATTGTTACAAGTTCGACGGTGGGCTACGGTGACTTATCGCCTGTCACCCCGCTAGGTAAATGGCTTGTGAGTATTTGGGTTATTCCACTTGGCCTAACCATGTTTGCCATTATTTTGGCAAAAGTCGGCTTTTACTTATCTGAACTTATCCTCAAAGGCAAACGGGGCTTACGCATGCTACAAAACGTTAACCACACCATTATTATTGGCTGGAACGATTCACGTACATTACGGCTAATTGATTTACTGCGCGCTAAAACAGAGGGGTCACAACACGATATTGTTTTATGTGTATCTAAAGAAATGGAAAACCCCCTTCCTGGCCAAATTGACTTTGTAAAAACTGAGCATTTCTCCCATGAGGAAGGCATGCGCCGCACGAATTTACGCCAAGCCAAACGCATTATTATCGACACACCGCAAGATGATGTGACATTAACAACCGCATTATTTTGTCAAAAACATAATCATGAGGCCCACATTACCGCCTACTTTAATGACGAAACCGTGGCCGACTTACTCAAAACGCATTGCCCATCTGTTGAGTGCGTACCGTCTGTGGGCGTCGAAATGCTGGCAAAATCGGCTGTTGACCCAGGCTCAAGCGCATTGCATAAGCAACTCTTAGATAGCACCTACGGCATGACGCAATACAGCGTTAAATACGAAGGCGAAGACATAACATTAAGTGATGTCTTCGCGCGTTTCAAAAGCGAGTTCAAAGCGACTATTATCGCGATCAAACAAAAAGAAAGTAACCGCATCGATCTTAACCCAGCATTAGATTACCCGCTAGTAAAAGGTGACACGCTTTTTTATATTGCCTCAGACAGGCTGCCACCACAAAAATGCTTTGCAAACCAATGAGACTGTAATTATGTTTAAATCATTATTTGGCAAAAAAGAACCCGAAAAAAATCTTACTGAAAACGCCCCCAGTATTTTAGGTTTACGGATTGGCCATAGCTTTGAAGTGGATGCACTTTTATTGCGTTTATGTGAAAATCAACTCATTACCCATAACATTGCGCCAACGCAAATTATTCAAGCTGCGGGTGTTGTGGAGCTAGACGACACGTATATTTTTCGTTTTTATACCGACGATGAAGGCTTTTTACAGGTAGTCAGCCAAGGCGGGAAAAACGATGAACACGTTATTGATGTTAAGCTTTATCATTACTTTGACACATTGGATGTTAGCAATCAAAACGATTGGGAGACACTGCTCAATGAAAAAATAGGCATGCCTCACTACACGCTAGAGAATCAAAACTTTGATCGCGTATGGACCGCTCAGGGCGACTACCATAACCCTGTTCATATGCATGAAACAACACATGACGATGAAGGCAGCACATCGCAAACAGATCAATTTACCATGTTATTTGAACGGGCTATTTCAAATGATTTATTTGAATCACTGTTCTTATCTGCCGAAGAAACCGAATCACCGCCCGGCAATTTGAATCGCTGCTTAGTCATTAGCACTGGTATTACGCTTTCAGCTAGCCAAATCACTATTCATGGTTAGTACGGTAAGGCTTTATTGCAGGCAATATTTTTACAACTTTTTTTAAGCTAAAATCTCAACTACAGCTTTAATTTACACCTTAACTGATTAACTTAACTTGTTGATTTAAAAAACTACGCTCACTTACCATTTCAACTGATTACTTAAATAGGCTCATTATGGAAAACGCACTTATTAGCTCACTCATCAGCTTTAGCGCTTACTTTATTGGCGCATTGGCCGCGCTTATTATTTTTAAATTTATGTATTCGTTAGTCACGCCGCACGACGAATGGAAACTCATAAAAGAAGACAAGAATACCGCAGCCGCTATTGGGTTTGGCGGCAGTATTATTGGTTTTTCTATTGCGCTATCAGGCGTAATTAGCAACTCGGTCTCGTTTATTGACTTTATTATTTGGGCTATTGTGGCACTGGTTGCGCAAACCTTTGCCTTTGCTATTGTGCGCTTTATTTTTATGCCGTTAATTGTTCAGCGTATCGAGCAAAAAGAAGTGAGTGCAGGTTTAATTCTGGCTGCCGTAAGCATTGCAGTGGGCCTTTTAAACGCCGCATGCATGACGTACTAAGGAGCACACCATGAAACGCTCATCGAATATTAATATTTTCAGAATGAAAAAAAGCCGTTCTACGTTTTTACTGCGCCCACTCTACTTAGGTGTTGTGGCATCGCTTGCAGCTTGTGGCAGTAATACACAAGAAGCAAAAGTCATTAAAAACCCCGAGCAGTGTGTAGAAGAAACCACGCTGACGATTCAAGAATGCGAGGTCGCTTACAAAAAAGCCCTTGAAGAATCGGAACGTGTCGCCCCTAAGTATTCAAACCAGCGTGAGTGTGAAGCTGAATTTGGCTACCGTAATTGTGGTCAGCAAACTAGCTCGGGCTTTTTTATGCCGCTTATGACGGGCTTTTTATTAAGTGAGTTATTAAATAGCGGTAGGCGTCATTACAACCCTGTTTATACTTACCGTGGTAGCCGCTCAAATTACCGCGACCGCATTATGACAAGTAATGGTTCGATACTGTCGCGCAACGGCCGTGGGACATTCCACGTTTCAAAAGATACCCTCACTAAAAAAGCCCCTACCGTGAAAAAAACCATTTCACGTGGTGGCTTTGGCTCGAAAGCATCGGCCAAATCTAGCTGGGGCGGTGGTGGCTCAAGCCGAGGCTGGGGCGGCTAAATTATGATAAGAATGCCAATTAACGAGCGCCCAAATTGGCAAGAACAAGCCGATGAATTTGGTTTTAAATTTCATACATTGTATGGTGAAAAATACTGGAATGAGTCGGCTTATTATCAGTTTAGCCTTGAGCAAATCGAAAAAGATATCGAAGATCCCACCGAAGAGATACACCAAATGTGTCTTGAGGTGGTTGAACACGTCACCCAAAGTGAAGAGCTGCTCGAGCAATTTTGCATCCCTGAACACGCATGGGATGTGGTACGAAATAGTTTTAAAAATGGCGACCCAAGTTTATATTCGCGCCTCGACTTTTCATATAACGGCAAAGGGCCTGCCAAGCTGCTCGAAAACAATGCCGACACCCCCACCAGCATATACGAAACAGGCTTTTGGCAATGGTTATGGCTAGAAGATAACGTCAATAGCGGCGCACTGCCCCGCACGGCGGACCAGTTTAATTCGCTGCAAGAGAAACTCGTTAATCGCTTTCATGATTTACAGTTCTTAACCCCCGACCGTACACTGCACTTTAGCTGCTGCAAAGATACCGAAGAAGACAGAGGCACGGTTCAGTATTTACAAGACTGCGCTGATTTTGCCAAACTCGATACCGATTTTGTGTTTGTAGAAGACATTGGCCTATCGGATAAAAACACGTTTAGTGATGTAAACGATCATGAAATCACATGGCTGTTTAAATTATACCCGTGGGAATTTATGTTTGATGAAGAATACGGCCAACATTTAAACAGCAGCAAGGTGCGTTTTTTAGAGCCACCGTGGAAAAGTATTATTTCGAATAAAGCGCTGTTGCCTATGTTGTGGCAACTCTTTGAAAACCACCCTAATTTGCTGCCGGCGTATTTTCAAAAAGATATGAGCAAGCTTGTAAGCGATAAAGGTATTGTGAAAAAACCTATTTTTTCACGTGAAGGGGCCAATATTTCTATTAGTAAAAACGCAACCGAACTCGCAGCATCGCATGGCCCCTATGGCGAAGAAGGCTACGTGTATCAACAATTACATACCCTGCCTAAATTTAATAACAGCTACACGCTTATAGGCAGTTGGCTCGTAAACGACGAAGCCGCTGGGTTATCGATACGTGAAGACAACAGCCTTATTACGCAAGATTCCAGTCAATTTTTACCGCATATTATTTTGTGATGTCGCTGCGTAAAAAACTCACCAGACATAGATACTCTAAGCATAGATACTGCAGGCATATTTACCCTGCACTGCCTGTAGTATGCATCAGCCTGCTAGCTGTATTGGCGTTTCCATTAGATACACCTGCACTTGCGTATTACCAAACAAGTGTTCAACAAGGTGAAGTTTGGCGGCTTTTTACGGCGCATTTTTTACATACTAACCTTACGCACTTGGCCATGAACTTAGCGGCACTGTGGATTGCGTTTTTATTACATAAACAGTATTACGCACCCAAAGAGTACCTCAGCGTATTTAGCATCACAGCGTTAGGTTGCTTGGGCATGCTATCTATTTTCTCACCGCAGATACCGCACTACGTGGGCTTATCGGGTGTGCTGCACGGCTTATTGCTGTATTACGGTGTCAAAGAAGCCCTTAATAAGCTTATGCTTGGCTGGTTACTTGCGGTGGGAGTGATCGCTAAAGTATCTTACGAGCAATATAAGGGGCCAAGCACTGAGCTAGCATCTGCGATACAGGCCAATGTGATTATTGATGGTCACCTTTACGGCGCGATAAGTGGTGCAGTGGCGTTTATGGGAATGCATATGATTAGCACTGTAAAGCTCGGCACAGTTAACAAGTGAAAGCAGCGAAAGCACAATGCTGACTCACAATAAATTGTTGCTAATTTACTGCCATAACAAGGCTGGTTGCGACCAAACAACGGTGATTACCTCAGCGAATACCTGCCACCAATACAAGCCCGCACCCTTATTACCCCTCTCATAACCCCTCACCACTTATAACATTATGTGTAAATACCACTTCTATGTATAAAAAATGACAATAAATGATTAATTGTCATACACCTGTAACATTACTATGCGACTTGCATGCTAAATTGATATTAAGCATTAGCACACCTGCATGACAATTTTATGACAATGACTCAGATAGTATGTAATTGTTTACACTTAACCTTAATAAAATGATGCTCTCAGTTAGATTCTGACTATCACATTGCCCATATCGTATTGCCAGTATCGCAGATACACATTTAGAACAGTGCATACAAAACATCAAATACAGAAAAATACAGAAAAATACAGAAAAATAAATATAGAAAAAGAATAGGAGAACACCATGAAAATCTCACTTAAATATATAAGCTCATTACTTGTTACCACCTTACTGACTGCACCTGCATTTGCGGCCGATACCTTTAAGCCCGCTAACTTTGCCTTTACGGGTGACCAACTCAGCACATTAGTTGCCAAACCGTATATTTTTACCTCGGCGACACCTTTACCCGTTATGTACTGCCAAAGCGATATTAACGTGCAGGGTAAAGCGCAAAACTCGTCGTGCCATGACACACACGATAATTACCACGTTGAAGTATTAACAGAAGCCGCCATTGAAAAACTGAGTTTTAGCCCAGCCCAGGTGAATAACCAAGCCGTGCCCGTGCGTATGCATTACCGCGTGGTATTTACCGGTGAGTTTGATAACGTAACCGTGACGGTTCTCCCTAACTTAGGCAGCATGCAAGCACGTTTAGGTGTGAAATATTTTGCCCCACAGGAACGTTTAGATATTGCAGACTGGCAAGAAACCTATAGCCAGCAATCTGCAACGTATGGCACACCCTTTTTAGCCGATGCAGGTTTATCGCGCTTTGCCGCCATGGTCAACAAAGAAGGCAAGCCAGTTACTGTACGTTCATTAGATATCGAAAAAGGCAAAAAACGTGATGCAAAACTCGTGAAAAATACTTTAAAAGAATCGCGCTTTATTCCTGCCTTTGCCAATGGCAAACCGCATACAGCTGGCTATTTGGCCGTGGTCAATTACGACGAGCGCAATAGCGCACGCAATGTCGCAGCTAAATAATATAGCGGTATAGACACATTCATAAAAAAGCGCTTATGTTAAACATAAGCGTCTTTTTGATGGGCTAATGACAAGTTAGCGAAAAGCCAGAAACAAGCTAGCAACTATATTCGTCATTACATTACTAATTACATTATTAATTGCAGTAGTGCTTATAACAGCTGCATTAATAGTTATATTGAAAACTTAAGCTAAACGTTTGCCCTTGCCTTTCTTCAAATATCTCTACACCGCCCTGCTCTAAAATAAGGTTCTGATCCAATATATTTTTTGCCTTAAATTTCACAATAATCTCGTCTGTTGGAAAAAACGAATAAGTTAAATTAAGTGAGTTAAAAGGCTGCTCAAACACATCCGGCGACCCTAAACGCCCGGCCGAGAACAACCGCTCGCTAAAATAGTTATACGCAACCGTTGTGGTATGACGGCCGTCGTCTGAATCAAACCCTAAAATGAGATTACCCGAAAAATCCGACGCGCCTGCAAATCCGCGTACATCGTTGGTGGGGGCGTCGGCGCTATCACCGGCTTCTAGCTCGTGATCTAACACGGTGAAGTTACCCTGCAAAAAGAACGGCTCCAGCGCCATACTGATAAAACCCAGGTTGCGTAAAAATTCGACCTCTAAACCCAGTGTATTACCGGCATTGGCGTTATGAATTTCAGCCCCTAAGCGGCCATCGCCACCTGGCGCTTCAAATAACTCAATGGGGTTTTCTATGCGGCTGCCAAACACGGTAACCGATACGGTATCACCTGTCGAATCAAACCACTCGGCCCGTAAATCAACGTTGTCTAGCTTTGATGGCACCACATCGGGGTTACCAAACACGAGCACACCTGTAATTGGGTCGATATAACTGGCGCTTGAAATTTCACGTAAATCGGGTCGCACGGTGGTTTGGCTAAAACCCAAACGCAAATTAAAATCGTCGGCACCAAAACCCTGTGTCATATACGTAAGCGCTAACGAGCCAAAGTAATCGTCTTCAGTGAACACGGCATCGTTAAAGTAATCGGCAACGCGTGCAGGGTCTTCACTCACAAAAGGAATCAAACGGCTGCCTTCAAAACCAATAGGGTTCCAAAGTAAGTTAACCTGCTGATAACTCTCGTAGCGGATACCAGCGGCAATCCGCCATGTATCATCAAGCGTTGCATCTATTTTACCAAAGGCCGCATCCACTTTATTAACCGCAATGTAGCTCTCTGAATTACTATTGGAGATGGTGGTTTCAAAACCGTTATCAGGGTTGCTGATATTGTCATCCGATAAAACATCACCAATATTACCATCTAACAATGGGCTAGAATCGGTAAACGCAGATGACCCTAATGAAAACTGCAGTTGCTCATAGGTTCGTGTTTTAAGCCAATTGTCTGCGCCACCTTCAATATTAATTGCCCAGCTGTCTGTATACACGGGGTAGGTCACTTTGATGCCCGAGCTATCTACATTGTCGTTGAGCACGGTAAAACGGTAATCGGCTAGCGCAAGGTTGGCGTCAATAGTGCTGCTTAATACCCGACCGTTTTCATCCGATATAGTATTGGCTTGCACATTTAACTGGTTGGGGATGTCATTCACCACGTCACTATCAGAAAGATACCAGTCGACTTTGATACCCTCTAAAAATGACAGCGCCCCTAACCCTAAATCGGATAACGTTATGCCGTCTAGCTCGTGTTGACCTTTTATTTGGCTCACTGTGAGTTCACGCTGCTCAAAACGTAGATCGTAGTTTCGAAAACCCGTTAGGCTCGACACTGGGCGGTTATTGTTAAAAACATCCACAACGCGAGTATCATCCTGCGCGTTACGCAAAAAGATATGCGTGAATTCAATCGAGTTCACCTCGTTTAAACGCAAGCCTGCGCTGAGCGAGGCATTTAAATTAATAGTGTGCGTGCTACGCTCTTCAAAGGACATCTCTTCAGCTGGGTTGGTAAAAACACGGCGTGCAGTATCCGATTTTACCCATTCATCACTGTAACTGAGGGCGGCAATAAAACCCGCCTCCATGCCTTTGGGCAAGCCGTATACGTCACCAAATGCAATTTGCCCATTAATATTGGGGTTCACGTTTTCGCCAATAACAGATACATCACGGTTCAAGCCCAAGGCGAGCTCGCGGTTAATGGCTCTGGCGTCATCTGTTGTGGTGTTGGCCACATCACGAATATTACCTATGGTCAGGTCGCCACGGTGAGTTTGAATACCTTGCCGTAAAGTTTGAGACAAGGCACGCGTGCCATCATCTTGGCCGAAGTTATCGCCGCCGCCGTTGTAAGTTAAAAACTCACCCGACGATTCTGTATTATAAAAAGTGCCCAGCTCAACATTAAATACACGGTCGTCGGGTATGCCCTTTGTGCGAATATCAACAATACCGCCACCAAAGGCGGCGGTTTGGTCGGCGGATGCCGTTTTTTGCACCGATAAAGACTCGACAATAGACGTAGGAAAAATATTTAGCGGGATCACATTGCGTGTTAAATCAGGTGAGGGCACCACCGCGTTATTTAATTGTGTCGAGATATAGCGCTCACCCAAACCACGCACATACACAAACTGGTCATCGACCAACGTTACGCCGGGCACACGCGATAACGCGGCCGCCACGTTTGAATCACCAATACGGCTAATTTGTTCGGCACCAATAATATCGACCACAACCGCGCTTTGCATCCGCTCCATGACCACATCTGCCGCCGATGATTGTAACCGACCAACAATAAGAACTTCTTCTATCGGATTTTGTACTTTCTCAAGGCGAATAACGGGCTTTTCGATGCTTACTTCCATATCTTGAGCGTGAGCAATATGGCTAATAGCCACAGCCAAAACAGACAATGCAGGCAACACAAACGGTGGGCAAGATAAAGTAAAACGATTTTTCATTGGGTAAACCTATTGATGCGATGACGAGCAAAACACGTAAATGGGGTTCGCTTTTTGTATATCGGTTGGTGCAGTACAAAAACAGTCGAACAAATAAAAAAGGCGCCTTGCGACGCCAAGAAAGATTAAGGCGCCGTTATTTCAAACCAAAGTGGCTGTGAACGGTTGCCTTCGTGCAAGCCAAATGTCCAGCCCGCGGTCCAATCGTTATCAGCACTCACGGCACCAATCATATTGCGGCTTGTATTGGTGGGTATCACGTTGACGGGGCCGCCATTAATCAGCATCTCGCCAATGGGTAAAGAGTAAAAGCCATCTAATAGCTCAAGGTTAGGGGCGCTTGCGCTTGTGGGGTCTTCACCGGCTTCTGCGGTTTGCATCACATCGTTATTGGCTTCTAAAAAGGCGCGTGTTTCTGTGCCATCAGGTAACGGGCCTTGTTTAGTAATATCTTGACAAGCAATAACAGTAGATTGAATGACTAAGTCGCCATCTTGTGCAGCCTGCAAACCTTCGTCTGCAATACGCACACAGTAGTTATCGTCAGGGTCATTTGGGATACCGTCTGCGGCATACGAACCCACAAGCAATGCATCGGTAATAGTGGGGGTATGCGCTTCACGGATTCTCCAACCTGCACCGGGATCATGCGTACCGCCTGCATTGGGGGAAATAATACATGTGAGGTTATTAATGGTGGCTGCAGAGTTTAAACCGCGTGCGATAAAATCGGCTCTCACTTCGGGTGTTAAGCTGCCGTGACCTGCAATACCGTCTGATTCGATACAGTGGTTGCCGTCGGCTTCTGATTGAATCACTAACGCTTTATCGATAGTACCAATGTAACCGCTGTCGATATCGATTGAATCATCACGCACATAAGTGGCCACAAAATGACTGATATTAACCGCACCGCCAAACATCTCGATACCGTCATCAAACGTTGAATACGTCTGTAAAAAGCTCACTGTTGTACCCGAACCCACACCACCAAACGAAATACCGTTGAGCTCGTTACCCTCAGATACCGCTGCACCAGAATGCTTTACAACAACATATTCTAATGCGCCCGAGCTATCAGCATCATTGCTGCCGCCATAATTTGTTGCGCTTACGCCTTCACGGCCTTCAGCTACCTCATGGCAATCACTGCCTGCAAAATCGGCTTCGCCACGTACGCCAGTGTATTCGCATTTATTAACCACACCAAAACCATTGATCACAATACCGCCCCATTCTGAGACGTCTTCAGCACCCACGGTGCCGTCTACTGCATCTGTCACCGAGGTGATGGTAATTGGCTTGGTAACTGTGCCCTCAGCAAAAATTTGTGAACCCCGGTTGACCACCATGTAGTCGGCGCTTGATTGAAACGCCAAGGTTGCACCCGCACTTAGGCGAATAATGGCGCCGTCGCCACCTTCACTGATGCCTGCATCCATTAATGCTTGGTCTGTGGTGTAGTTTTCACCTACTACAAGACTATCTTCAAAAATATGCACGCCATCATTGGGTAAATCGGCAAAGGTCACTTGCGATTGCGTTTGAATAATGGGGTTGGTGAGTGCAACAAAATCGGTGCCGTAGGTACAGTGGCTTGTCGCAGAATCAAAACTACCCTGTAATGTAATACCGCCCGCAATATACTGCGCGCATGGGTTGGTTGGCTGAGCCACACCGCTTCCACCATTGACGATATCGCCGCCGCCTGTATCAACAGAGTTATCTTCAGTCGATAGGTTTTGGGCATCAATATTCACATCGCCGCCACCGCATGCGGCAATTGCCAATGTTAATGTGCTGAGTGCAAAAATTTTACTGATAGTCATTATGTCTCTCCGATCGTCCAAACAAGGCAATCATGCTTAAAACAAAACCCAACAGGGTTTGTGTGTTTGATTAATTTCGGGAGACAGTGTGGAATGTTAATATGAAAGTTAGATGACACAAATATGAAGGTTTAATTTCAGATATATGTCAAAGATATGACGCAGACAATAAGAACCTAAAGAAGTATTTGGGTAATGTATAGCAAAAAAATGAAGGTACTGTCGATTAAGAACAAGCCATTTTAAGCATGTATTTTAGCGGAAAAAAATTAACCGTGGTCTCATATGCAAGCTGAACAAAGTAAAACCATAATAAGCTCACCCCAAATTATTTAATATTAATCACAGACACCTGAAACGTATTACGCTTTGCCAGCAATAATATGTGAGAGAATTTCTAGCTTATCCGCGTCATCATCAACAAAGCGAACACTGATCTTTAATGTCTTGGCATCAGGCGTTTGTTGATTAGCTTGTACGGCATAAACATAACCATTCAATCTTGCCAGAGTTTTACCTTCCGTATTATCTAGGTCAATAGCTGATTGTTCAAACACAGCAGGAATATGTTCCGAGCGAATAATCACGCCGCTAATAGCTTGAAGGGTTATATCACGCACACCACACTCAAACCGCTCGGCAATGCCGGCAAAACGCAAAAACGCTTTACCGTTAAATGCAGTGCCTGAGGATTTTTTGGACACTGATGACTTACCAAAACCTGCGGCTTCTTGAACAACTCGCGGTTTTTGTATGGCCGTTGTTTTAGGCGCGCCTGTAAGTAAATCGGCAGAGCCGCCTGTTAGCCCGCTGGATTGTGCGTTATCTATATTCACACCCAAACGCTTAAGCTGCTTAACCACCTTGCGCTGGAGTTCATCAGGCGTAAACGGCTTGCTGATGTAATCGTTGACGCCAGATTGAACAGCCTCGACGACGTTTTGTTTATCGCCTCGGCTGGTTATCATAATAAAGGGCGTTTTTTTGAGGTGCTCTTGCTCACGCACCCAATCAAGCAATTCCTTGCCTGTAACTTCGGGCATTTCCCAATCAGATAAAATAATATCTATTTTATGTTTGGTTAATAATGCTTTCGCTTTGCGGCCATCTATGGCTTCTAAAATTTCACCTTTGGGCAGCATTTTACGCAGCGTGCGCTTAATGGTATCGCGCACAAATCCGGCGTCATCTACAACAAGAATACGTAGGGCCATTGTTTACCTAAATCTTTTGCCTAGACAGCCCGCCTATTGATTACTGCTTGCGTGTAAATACAAGTTCGCATCCATCAGACATGGCTTCATTGTAAGAGTAACCTTCACTGTCAAAACACTTTAACTGCTCAACAGAAGAAAGTTGGTTCTTTATAATATAGGCGCTCATTAAGCCTCTTGCCTTTTTTGCGTAAAAACTAATGATTTTATATTTATCGGTTTTCCAATCTTTAAATACTGGCGTGTAAATTGTGGCGCTTAACGTCTTTTTATTTACCGATTTAAAGTACTCGTTTGACGCTAAATTGATGAGCACATCGGAATCTAACGAGGCAAGCTGGGCATTAATGGCATCGGTAATAATATCCCCCCAAAACGTATACATATCTTTGCCGCGTACGTTATGAAATTTGGTGCCCATTTCTAGGCGGTAAGGCTGCATCAAATCGAGCGGTTTTAGCAAGCCATATAAACCCGATAAAATACGCAAATGCTTTTGGGCAAAAGCCAGTTCGTTTTCATTTAAACTGGGTGCATTCAAGCCCGCATAGACATCCCCATTAAACGCCAATACAGCTTGCTTGGCGTTATCGGTATTAAATGGCCGAGTAAACTGCTGAAAGCGATCATAATTAAGAACGCCCAACTTATCGCTAATACCCATAAGCTGAGAAATATCCTGCGGCGATAAATGCTTCAGCGCATTAATAAGCACTTGGCTATGCTCAAGCATGGTCGGTTGCGTGCTCACATCGGTTGTGGGCGCAGTGGTGTAATCGAGATTTTTGGCTGGTGAAATAACCATTAGCATAAGATGCTACCCCTGTATTATTTTTCGTTAAGAATACTTTGCCACCAATTAAGTGGTGTCACGCCATCAGTTGGGTCATAGACATTACCGTATAGCCACATTTGCTCGGCATCTTCGTCAATATGGTCGTTAAATACGCGCTCTATCTCTTTAAAACCGCAACTAACATGGATGCTGTACACGAGCAAACGTTGGTTTTCGTAATCGAGAGAGCCGCCCATTTTTTCAATTTGCGGTGTGATATCGGCTTGCAGTGCACTGAGGTCATCGCGGGCATAAACACGAATACAGATATTGCCCGAATGGGTTTTTAGCTCAAAGCTATTATCTTTAGAGTCGAAGGCAATTTTATCGCCCAGCGCTAGCCCTTTCGCAAAACACGGCGAACGTACAAGCTCGTACTCACCTTCGCCTACATCTTTTACTTGTATTTTTTCTGCGACTTTCTCACCATCTGGTCTAAAACCTGCAAATAAGTCGATTTCTTGAAGTTGTTTCATAAATTGCCTTACTTTTAATACGTAATTAATCTTCAGGGTGTATATTAACTACTTTTACCTATAATCCATACAGGAGTTACCCCGTGAAGCAGACTTTTTACACATGCGTTTTAGCATTAACGTTTGTCATGGCAGGTTGTACTACAAACGCCGTAACAGGCAAACGACAATTCACCATGCCTATTGCCAAACAAATTAGTATTGGCAAGCAACAGTACCAACCGTCCTTGCAGCAACAAGGTGGACGCTACGCTGTCGACCCTGAACTTAATCTCTATGTGGCCAGTGTCGGCAATAAGCTGGCAGCATATGCACCGGTTAAATTACCTTACGAGTTTACCGTCATTGATAATAACGTTCCCAATGCGTGGGCGTTACCTGGCGGAAAAATAGCGATTAACTCAGGTTTATTAATTTTATTAGACGATGAATCGCAACTGGCGGCAGTATTAGGGCATGAGATTATTCATGCCGCTGCAGAACACAGCGCACGCCAAATGGCGCAAGCTCAGTTAGTTGGAGTTGGTGCATTGGCGGTCGGTTTCGCCTCAAAAGATAATCAGTATGCCCAATATATTGGTATGGGCACCAGCTTTGCTTCTGGCGTGTGGCAAGCTAAATATGGCCGAGATCAAGAGTTAGAAGCGGATAGCTACGGTATTGATTTAATGGTAAAAGCGGGTTACAACCCCCAAGGCGCGGTAGAATTACAACAAACATTTGTGAGCTTAAAAGCCAATAATAAAACTGAAAACTGGCTAGACGGTTTGTTTTCGAGCCATCCGCCGTCACAAGAGCGTGTCGATAAAAACAAAGCGATTGCAGCCACTTTACCGCAGGGTAAACGCAACGCTATACAATATAAGCGCGCGACAAAACAGCTAGCAACCGATCAAAATGCGGAGTCAACACACAACGAATCACTGAAGCAATTTCAGAAAAAGAATTACACCGAGGCGCTAGCACAAGTTAATTCCGCGATTAGAAAACAGCCTAACGCGGCTAAATACTACTTAACAAAAGGGACAATATTACAGGCTCAAAATAAGTCGTCACAAGCATTAACGGCCTTTGATAAAGCAAGTAAAGTTAACCCCGACTATTTCTTAACACATTTACAAAAAGGGTTAACGGCAAAAAGCTTAAACAAAAAAAATATAGCTGAGTCTGCGCTATCCAACAGTATGCAGCAATTACCTACACCTATTGCGGCATACCACTTGAGTGAATATGCGTATCAAGCGGGCGATAAAAACAAAGCAGTAGAATTACTTAAGTTTGCAGCTCAAGATAAAGGTGAAGTGGGTAAAGCAGCGCAAGATCAGCTTACAAAACTACAGCCAAACTCTTAAAAAGCTCGCTATTAAAAAGCTCACGCTTAAACAACTCACTCATAGTGAAAGTTTTTTTAGCCGAAGAGGAGCCCTTTTTACAAGGGCTTCTCTTTTAAAACAATAATGTTATACCTTAAAATGCCCAACCAACTCGTTGAGTTTAGCACCGAGTTCAGCCAAATCCTGACTAGCCCTAGCCGTTTTTTCAGCACCCATAGATGATTGCTCTGCAATAGATTGAATATTTAATACGTTGCTTTGCACCTCTTGAGAAACTGTGCTCTGCTCTTCAGATGCTGTTGCGATTTGTGTATTCAAGTTTAAAATACTGTTAACGGCAGCGGTAATAGATTGTAATGCATCTCCCGCTTTTTGAGCACGCTCTACGCTGTTTTGTGCTTTATTACGGCTTTCGCTCATAACATCAAATGCGCTTTGAGCACCGTTTTGAAGAACAGAGATTAAACTTTCTATTTCAGTGGTTGATTCTTGTGTGCGCTGTGCGAGGCTTCTAACTTCATCTGCCACTACAGCAAACCCACGGCCTTGCTCACCTGCTCTCGCCGCCTCGATAGCCGCATTTAATGCTAACAAGTTAGTTTGCTCTGCGATACTTTTAATCACGTCTAATACAGTACCAATATTGCCACTGTCATCACGTACCTTTTCTATCGAATGAGATGACTCAACAATATCGCCCGCTAAACTTTCAATTGCCTGTACAGCACTATCGACCGTTTCTTTACCATTAAGCGCTAGACAGTTAGCTGAATTTGCAGCATCAGAAGCGCCTCCTGCATTTTTTGCCACCTCGTGTACAGCACTATTCATTTGTGAAATTGCTGCAGCCACCATTGAGGTTTCGCGCTTTTGATTATCAACTCCAATAGCTATCTCCTCAACAGTAGAGGCCATACCTTTTGATGATGAAGCTACTTGTACAGAGGTATCAATAATGGATGCAATAATACGCTGTAAGCGCTCGATAAAAACATTAACATTTTTAGCCAGCTCGCCTATTTCATCCTCAGAGTTAACCGGTAGTCTTGTGGTTAAATCGCCATTACCCGTCGCGATATTTATGAGTGCCTTATTTGTCTCTTTAATAGATGACACCAAGTTATGAGTAATATAATACGCAATTAATATCCCTAAAATGAGGGCGATCGCTGTTACGATAATTGTAAAGTCTAATGTAAAGACAGCAATTGAACTTTGTTTTTCTGTGCGCTCAGCAATCAGTTTCATTTCATGATCAATAATTTTATTTAAATTTGAGAGCAAAGAATCAATAAGGTCTTTACCTTTATCTGTTTCTATCATTCTTGAAACAGTAATAATACCACTTCTATTATTACTAATTTTTTTACGCATCTCAATTTCTGGTAAGGCTGCATCATTAAGCCACTTATCTTTATTTGAGAGTACTTGATCCCAACGTTTAAATTGTGAAGAATCATGACTAATATATTTTTTAGATTGCTGAACAATACTATTAAATGATTCTTTTCCTTCATAAAAGGGTGTCAAATAACTTTCATCTTTAGTAATGATATAACCACGCTGGCTAGATTCCATACGCAACAATACCGTGCGTGCCTTTTCTGCGGTACGAATAACATTATTGGTATAATTCACCTCTTCAATAGACTGCATGAGCTGTTTTACATTAAAAAAAACAGCAATAGTAATAATAAGCATCGCACCTAAAATAAAACCAAACCCGATAATTAACTTGGTACCTATATTAAATTTTTTAAATATATTCATATGTGATGCTCAGTGAAGCGTTATAGTAAGGTATAACAGGGTAGTATTAGTGTAGATATAAACTCTCGTAACCTAATACAGTTAAATAGTTTAATCATACCCGTTAGGCGTATCTGTAAATAAAACGAATCTTGCTTCGCCTCAACAAAAGTGTACTCCCTGCTTGCGACGCTTAAGACATTCTTTTTTAATGTTTTCGCATGCGGTTACTCTGCCTGGCGCTGTAGGTTCATTTGTTACACACTGATCGTTTTTACTCGCCAACTCTTGATGACTTAAATCAGAAATACCATTTTTGCATCCGCTTAACACAGCACTAAGAAACAAAATAAATATTATCTTATTAAAGACGAAATAAGAGCCTTTCATTGTTACCTCGGATATCTATTATGAAATAAGTTAGGATTCTTTAATGTCATAATAGCTTATTTTTGCTGTTTTACATTGGTCTTATATTTTTTGTTTTATAAATTGAAGGCGAAAAAAAAGCCACGCTAAGTGGCTTTAAAAAATTAAGTCGTGGATAGCTTAGAAAACAAACTGAACACGTAGACGGAACTCATCACCATCTAAATTATCTGTATCAGTTGATGCGTCCATGTAACTCATGCTAATGCGCGCATGATTATTAGGATAAAAGTTAAGGCCTAATGCTAACTGAGAGCCTTCGTCGGTCCCCAAACCAACATCCGCATATTTACCAAAACCATTTTCATAACGAATGACCGCTTCTATCGCTGTTCCATCTTTAGGTTTGATGCCTTTAAACGTGCCCCCTTTATAAGGGCGTGTTTCACCTGTAAAGATATAGCCTAACTGAACGTAAGTCGTATCTACTGTATCATCAGCATCGTCTTCATCGCGTGACATATACTCGGCTTGCGCATGAAATGAACCTAAAACAGTTGCAGCTTCTAAACCAAATGAATCAGCTTGCTCACCAAATTTAGTGGCCGCACCCAAATGTAAAACGGAATCGCCATTATTGATGGGCGCATAGGTCACACGGCCAACAAAAGCACGGCTTGCAATATTGTCATCTGCTTCGTCACCAACAGGATCACGAAATAAACCAGCGGCATAAGTAAAATCTTTTCCTGAAACACCGCTAATTTTGATACCGCCGCTTCGGCCTGGCCCAAAAGCTTCCGTCGCTGCTGTACGCTCTATCATTGAAATATAGTTCGCGCTGGTTAAAACCTCTAAGCCAAACGGCTGGTTAAACCGGCCGATAGTAATTTCAGCCCCCTTACCAAAACCTGTATAGTTAGCATACAAGTCAGCGACATCACCGCCACGACCTTCACCAAAATTAACTTGAATTTTATAACCCCAATTACCAACGTAGCCCTTTGCGGCTAAGCGAGCACGACGAATTTCAAATGTTTCTTCATCGGTAGAATCTGAGCTTGTTGTATCGTAATCCCATTGCACACGACCACCCAATTTAAAAGCAGCACTACCATCCGTTTTTTTGATGGATAAACCACCTTTAGTTGAGATTTCAAAATCATCGCTAGCTTGAGCAGTAAAAGGTAATAAGCCTGTAAAAAAGATAGCCGAAAATAATTTTGTATGTTTTTTCATTTTTATGTCCTAGAGTAAAGCGTGCTTCATTGATTTAGTGAGGGGATAGTATTGCAGTTATATTACAAATATATGACAAACACATGATGCAATCACAATATAAATCACTATTTTTAATTTTGGATCACTTTTTATTCAAGTAATACCCATAAACTTATAGCTTATATTTATTGTTTGATCACGTTTTTTCACTGTTTTATTTAGGGAACCTCTGATTAAACTCTTGGTATCTCTGGCTTTCAGAAAGTTTTCCTGTTTAGGCGGCTGAGAAAGGCGGGCGGGCTGCCCTCCGAGCGAAGTCAACGCAGACAGGCGGGCTTTCTTGAAAGCCCGAAGGGCGAGCCCTAGAGCAGAGACGCTATGAGGTTAATCAGAGGTTCCCTAGGTTTTATAACCAAACACATTCAAACTAACAATAATACGAGCGCGATACCCTT
The DNA here is from genome assembly GCA_937920545.1 of uncultured Saccharophagus sp. GTDB lineage: Bacteria > Pseudomonadota > Gammaproteobacteria > Pseudomonadales > Cellvibrionaceae > Saccharophagus. The sequence continues at coordinate 77,289 of CAKZUG010000002.1, read as the reverse complement.
GAATAAAGGGCTCTTTTTTCCATGTTTAAGACCGTTAAAGTGAGCAATACACAACGTAAACAAAAGAGAAAAATGCATCTATATTTTCAATTTCTACGAATATATTTCTAGTTTAAATTTAATAAAACGATGTTTTAACAACCTGCTCTAAACGTGTCTTTTTCACATTTTACTTTTGAGGTTCATATGAATAAAAAAATACTGGCGTCATGCTCTTTAGTACTCACCGCCACCTTGGCAACATCCAGTGCATTTGCGAGCGATCATAGTAGCAAGCACGTTAGCGACGATATCGTAGAAAAACAGCGTGCTGCACTGGCTAAAAACACGGAAGGTAAAGGCTTTGGCCCACAATCGCCCCGCGATATTGATCTGACCAAAGGCACCAATAAGCGCTTATTTAGCAAAGCACCTAAACATACTGAAATGAACCTGTGTAATATTCACTTTCATGTGGCCTCTGAGCACAAAGGCGGCGAGTTTACCAAACATGTGGGTAACGGCGATGGGAAAGGCCATAACACCGGTTATGCTTATTCAGGCAAATTATCTTCTAAAGAGACAAAAGATTACGGCAAACCGGTATGTGCGGGTAAGGGCCATAGCTTAAAATCGGGCGATACCATCGAGCTGCACTATGTTCACTCAACGGCACAAGTCACACCAGGCCCAACTCTAGGTGCCTGTTTAAGCGACTCGCTTAAAAATCCACAGTTACGCGTTGAAACACAAGTCTATGTGGCTGTTAACGATAAAAAGGCCAAAGATTTTGTTGAGTTAGCTGCCCACGGTATGAAAAACGGCTACCACCAAGCGCTTAACATTCCAAGCAACACTGGCACACCTATCACGTATGCAGGCTCGACAACTGGCCCTAGTTATAACGAGCAAGGTTCACCATTACAAGTTACCTGGAACGTTCGCCCTGAAGTGGTTAAAGTCTCTATTGCATCGGTTGCTAAATGGTGTGAAGGCAATACATTTAATGAAGATCACGGTCACGGTGTACGTAATTTAGTCACCAACCCTGATTTACTTTCTCAAATTGAAAAGTAAGCGCTTGTAATTTTAGGCTTCAATAAAAAAACCAGCAACTGCTGGGTTTTTTATTACAAACGATAAATTAAACACTTACATTTTATCAGCTAGTTTTTTCTCGATCTCTTTTGCTGTGTTGTGTCTCACATCTGTACCGTGTACAAGATAAATCACATGCTCGGCAATATTTCGAGCGTGATCACCAATACGCTCAAGGGCACGCAATGCCCACATAATATTCATCACATGCGTAATAGAGCGCGGATCTTCCATCATAAATGTGATCATTTCGCGTATCGAGCTGGTGTATTCACGGTCGATATTTTTATCTTCTCGCACGACTTTCATCGCGGCTTGCACATCAAAACGGGCAAAGGCATCGAGCGCCACATTAACAATACTCACCACATTGGCACCAATATGACGAACTTCATGGTAACCGCGTTGAATATTATCTTGGTCATTTAATGCAATGGCCATTTTGGCAATTTTGTTCGCCTCGTCACCCATGCGCTCTAGGTCACGAATCACTTTAATAACGGTCATAACTAAGCGTAAATCAGACGCCGCTGGCTGTCGACGTGCTAAAACAAGCACACAGCTTTTATCAAGCTTCACTTCGTACTTATCGACCCTGTCTTCACGCTCCATGACTTCTTCAGCTAAGCTAGCATCGGCATTCTCAATAGCTTTAACCGCATCGGTAATTTGCCTTTCAACTAAGCCGCCCATTTCAAGTAGGCTGGTACGCAGTTTCTCTAAATCATCGTTAAACTGCTGCGATATGTGCTGATCTATATGTAAATTATCCACGTTTTCTCCTTAACCAAAACGTCCTGTTATGTAAGATTCTGTCAATGAATGTTCGGGGTTGGTAAACACTTTTTGCGTTTTGTTTACCTCAACCAACTTGCCCATATGAAAATAGGCGGTGCGGTGCGACACACGTGCAGCTTGCTGCATAGAGTGAGTCACAATCGCGATGGTGTAATTTTCGCTTAACTCAGCGATAAGCTCTTCGATTTTTGCAGTAGCAATAGGATCAAGTGCCGAACATGGCTCATCCATTAAAATCACTTCGGGGCTAACGGCAATGGTACGCGCAATACATAAACGCTGCTGTTGGCCACCCGATAAACCCGTACCCGGCTGATCTAAGCGATCTTTCACTTCGTTCCACAAACCCGCTTTAGTCAAGCTGGTTTCTACAATTTGGTCAAGCTCAGAGCGGCGATTAGCCAAACCATGAATTTTAGGACCATAAGCGACGTTATCGTAAATCGATTTGGGGAAGGGGTTAGGCTTTTGAAAAACCATGCCCACTTTTGCCCGCAATGGCACCACATCTAGCTTTTTATCATAGATGTTTTGACCATCTAGGTTGATCTCGCCTGTTACACGGCAAATATCAATCGTGTCATTCATACGGTTTAAGCATCGTAAAAACGTCGATTTACCACAGCCCGACGGGCCAATCATGGCAATCACTTGGTTTGCACCAATATCTAAATCGACATCAAACACGGCTTGTTTATCGCCATAAAATACATTTGCATTACGTACACTTATTTTTGGGTCTTTTAATAAGGGCTTGCCTACTGTGTGGTCGTCATGCTGCTCTGGCAAATCGACTGGTTTTTCATCAGCTGTATTGTTCATGTTATGCTCTCTACAAGTCATTCGTGTATTTCAATCTGTGTTTATCGACTACCAGCGGCGCTCTAAACGTTTACGCAACCAAATAGCTATCCCGTTCATACTGATCAAGAAAACCAAAAGCACCATAATGGCGGCCGAGGTACGCTCAACAAAAGCACGCTCTGGGCTATCTGCCCATAAAAAGATCTGTACGGGTAACACGGTTGCTGAATCGGTGATGCCCGTAGGGACATCAACAATAAAGGCCACCATACCAATCATCAACAGTGGCGCTGTCTCACCTAACGCTTGCGCCAAGCCAATAATGGCACCGGTTAACATGCCCGGCATCGCCAAAGGGATAACATGATGCAGTATCATTTGCATTTTAGATGCCCCCATACCCAATGCAGCTTCACGAATAGAGGGAGGCACGGCTTTAATGGCTGCGCGACTCGATATAATAATAGTCGGTAAAGTCATTAAAGTAAGCACTAACCCACCCACAAGCGGTATTGAACGTGGCATACCAAAAAAGTTTAAGAAAATAGCCAAACCCAGCAAACCAAAAATAACCGATGGCACGGCGGCCAAGTTATTGATATTGACCTCAATAAAATCGGTGATTTTATTGCGCTTTGCGTATTCTTCTAAATATACCGCAGCGGCCACACCAATTGGGAATGATAAAATTAACGTCACACTTAACGTTAACAAACTACCCACCAGCGCACCTAAAATACCCGCAAGTTCAGGCTCTGATGAATCGCCTGCGGTAAACAAAGTGGTATTAAACTTACGCTTAATTTGGTTGTTATCGACCCACGTTTGCACCCATGCCTGCTGCTTATCGTTCATGCGACCAGTAAAAGGCTCGGCATCCGATAAACTTTTGTAATAGGTATCAAGGTCATCATCAGCGATAACCCAAAATTTCTGCGTGGTGCCAATTAGATCTGGGTTTTTGGTAATAACGGCTTGTAGCTTGTAGCTCGCACCCACACTCACCATGCCATAAAGTGCACGGCGGTCACGGCGTTTTTTTACCGTGGGAAATTGCTCTTTTAATGCATTGCGAATTACCTTGGTGTAGTTAGCCTGCATAAAAGCATCGGGATTTGATACATCATCAATACCCAGCACGTCGTTATCTAATTTTAGCTCTAACTGAACGTATGTTTGCGTAAATGCACCCACACCTTTACTGATAATTTCAGTAAATAAAATCAGTAGGGCGAACACACCCACACACACCGAGGCAATACCAAACGCTTTAAAGCGACGCTCGGCACGGTAGCGCTTTTTAAGGCTGTTTTGCACAATTTGCGTGGTGGTTAATTCTGTAGTGTTTGAATTTGACATTAGTCGTATTGCTCCCGATATTTTTTAACCACGTGTAGTGCGATGTAATTTAACGCTAAGGTGACAATAAATAGCATAAGGCCAAGCGCAAAGGCCGCTAACGTTTTGGGGCTATCAAACTCTTGGTCGCCCACAAGTAATGTCACAATTTGTACGGTAACGGTGGTCACCGAATCGAGTGGGTTGGCTGTTAAATTGGCCGCCATACCCGCTGCCATCACCACAATCATGGTTTCACCAATGGCGCGCGAGGCCGCTAACAATACACCGCCAACAATACCGGGTAACGCAGCAGGAATAACAACCTGCTTAACCACTTCTGATTTGGTTGCACCTAACCCTAATGCACCGTCACGCAACGATTGCGGCACGGCATTGATAACATCATCTGATAACGATGAAACAAACGGGATAATCATCACACCCATGACTAGGCCTGCGGCTAAGGCGCTTTCAGAACTCACCGAGATATACTCGTTTATACCAAGGCTGTAGGCTAAATCACGAATAAAAGGCGCTACGGTTAAGGCGGCAAAGAAGCCATAAACGACTGTTGGGATACCGGCCAAAATTTCTAACAAAGGTTTAAAAATAGAGCGGATTTTTTTAGGGGCATATTCGGCCAAATAAATAGCCGACATTAAACCCGTTGGTACGGCCACAATCAGAGCAATGAATGCAATCAGCATGGTACCCACAAATAATGGCACTGCACCAAAGCTGCCTGAGCTACCCACTTGATCTTTGCGGATAGCCATCTGCGGGCTCCACTGCGTACCAAATAAAAACTCACTCACAGGGACTTTCTGAAAAAACATAATAGATTCAAACAGAACTGAAAAAACAATACCCAGTGTGGTAATAATGGCAATACACGCACAACCTAACAGCGAGTATTTAAAAAAGAGCTCTATATGGTTGCGGGCTTTCATCTCGGGGTGAATGCGCTTGTACACCACAAAAGCACCAATAATCATGGCGAGTGTAATTAAGCTGGTTTGTAACCACTCACTCATACGGTAAAGCTTGCTAACCTTTGCTGCAGCTTGCTCAATATAAGGGGCAACATCACCTACCTGCTGGCCGCCCACCAAGGTATACACTTGGTTCATCACCAAACCAAGCTGTTCGCCATCCATATTTTGGACATCACTAGGTAGGTATTGAATCACTAAATTATCAATAATGGTTCGGTCAAACATTTGCCATAAAATAAGCAAAATAATCGCGGGGATCCCTGTCCACAATGCGGTTAGCATACCGTAGTAGTACGGGAGTGAATTCAGCGTTTTGGCACCACCTTGGAACGCCGACACTTTAAGCGCCCGCGTTTTTCCGATGATAAATGCCGCCAATACAACAGCAACAATAAAGACAAGTAGGACAGATAAACTCATAGCAATCCCAATAGAATAAATACGAAAAAGCCCCAGTGTATGTTTACACTAGGGCCAACCTTGAAACGCCGCTATTTTACCTTAGCGTGGCGTCAAATACACTTTTAAAGGCTTTTTAATGCATCTAAATTTTTAACACGTGTACCAATTGCAGTACGCTCTTTGTCGCTAAGTGGAATCATGCCTTTATCGGTTAGGTAGCCTTCTTCGCCCCATGATGCTTCTGAGGTGAATTCAGCTAAGAATTCTTTCATACCCTGAATCACGTTAACATGCGCTTTTTTAACATAAAAGTACAATGGACGAGATACTGGGTAGCTGCCGTCGGCTATAGATTCGAACGTTGGCTCGTTACCATCAACCAATGATGCCTGTACTTTGTCGGCGTTTTGATCAAGAAAGCTAAAACCGAAAATACCAAAGGCATTTGGGTTTTTATTCAACTTTTGCACGATCAGGTTATCGTTCTCACCTGACTCAATAAAATGACCATCTTCACGAATAACGTGACATAACGCTTTGAATTTTTTCTTGTCTGTTTTGCGCATGGCCGCCATAAAATCAAATTTCTTACAGCCACCTTCCATTGCTAGCTCAACAAACGCATCACGCGTACCCGATGTTGGCGGTGGGCCCAATACTTCGATTTTGGCATCGGGTAAGCTTTTATCAATATCTGACCACTTTTTATAAGGGTTAGGCACTAATACTGGCTTACCGTCTGGGCTAGGCACTTCTTTCGCTAAGGCAAGGTAAATGGCCTTACGTGAGAAAGTAACAGGGTCTGCGCCAACAGCATTGGCAAGTACAATACCGTCGTAGCCAATAAGTACTTCAATAATTTCGCTTACGCCGTTTTCTTTACATAAATCAATTTCAGATTGCTTAACGCGACGTGACGCATTTGAAATATCGGGGAAATTCACACCCACACCGCCACAAAATGCTTTAAAACCACCGCCAGTACCTGTTGCTTCAACAGTAGGCGCACTGAATTTTGTTTTTTTACCAAAGCGCTCGGCAACCACTTTAGAAAAAGGAAAAACTGTAGATGAACCAACAACACTGATTGAATCGCGAGAGGCCATAACCTGTGTAGAGGCAAATGCCGATGCTGCAACCAATGTGCTCATTAATAGATGTTTCATAATTCACTCCGTTAGTGAAAGGTGATCTTAAGTAATGTTGGAGAGTGTAGGGGTGTTATGTGACAGTTTTATGACATGCAGTATACATTACACTAAAACAAGAGGTTTAAATTTACGGTGCCTCTATTTAAGTACCAAGGCCTTTAAAATAAATAACGCTGGCAATAAAAAGGCAACTCTAATCGCCGCGCACTCAATGCAGTTATCGATATATTACCGCTAGTCGCATCAGCCCCGTCAAAACCAATCGCGAAAAACTCTGCGTCCACAGCAGCATCACCAATATTAACCGAGTCTGGAACCGAACCTGTAGTCGCTGCACTTAAATTTAAAATAGCCATAAAATCATTTGTCGGCAAAACCAATTGAATAAAACCAAGTTGCGCTTCATCGTTATTGTCGCCTACAGCTTTAGCATTAGCCAAAATATTAGTGAAAGCACAAGCTTCGCTTGATTGAAAAGAGGGGCTGCCTTCAATTGCTAATTCGCCTTGACCAAAACCCACATTAGGAATATCTGATACGCGTTCGATTAACACTGTTCGCGCGCGTTTATTATCTCGACAAAAATACTCATAGGCAATTTTATTACCCGTTTGAAATACTTCCACTGTTTTAGTGTCAGGGCACTCTGTTTGAGATTGGTTTGACTGCCTTATGCCATTTAAAGTGTCAGCACAATCGTTAAATAACATTGCTGATGCATCAGAATTAACGATACTTTGTTGATAAAAGTGAGATACAGCAAAAAACCCTGAGGTAACACTACCAGCTAAACCTCGGTTCTCAAGGCGCTTCAACCGATAGCGGGGGTAAAGAGGGAGCAGAACTCACGGGTTCTGATGATGAGCCGCCACCGCCACAACCAATTAATGACGCTGTGATGAAAGTAAATAGCCCTAAATTTAATCCTTTAAGATAGTTGTAATTTTGCCTTTGAAGAGCTTTGAGGTGATTAAAAAAACAGATGAAAAATTCAGCGATATAATAACAGTGAATGTGAACCCGCACTTGATTGCTTCAAAAAAAGACTAACAGTAGATATATTTGATAAATTCCTTATGTCGCCTAAAATAATATAAAAATTAGGTAATTATTATGACCAACAGGCGTAAACATAGCCGTATTCCGGCCACAATTAATATTTTAATTAAGCACAGCTCTATTGGTGAAAAACACATTAAAACCAAAGATATATCCGATGGCGGGTTATTTTTACTCATTGAACCTGAAGCTATGCCACCTATTGGCGAGGTGATTATTGGGCAAGTGATGGATATTCCTGACGCCCCCATTGTCGATATGGAAATTGTACGGGTAGAACTTGATGGTATTGGGCTGCGCTATATTGATAGTAAAGAGTTTACTTAAAACACTGCTTTGCAGCGGTTCCCACCGTCATCGCCTTTACTGCACTCAATTACCGATTTAAGATCCACCCTGCTTTTGCTACTATCACGCTTTACCTAATGCGTGATCATTATGCTTCTCTCAACTACATCAAAAATAATAACCTTAAAAATCGATGCCTTTAATACCTTACTCGGCCGAGCTAGCGCACTGCTTTGCTTATTACTGATTGCTCTCACGGTAGCGGTTGTGCTTATTCGATTATTACTGGGAGCCAACTCGCTAGCGTTACAAGAAGCCATTACCTATGCACACGCGGCGTTATTTATGCTGTGTTTTGGTGCAGGGATTATTGAAGGGCAGCATGTGCGTGTTGATATTTTTTACCAGCGCTTTAGCCCACTCACAAAAGCATGGGTTGATGCACTTGGCGCCTTGCTTCTATTATTACCCTTCGCTCTATTTTTAACGTTTATTAGTTGGCAGTTTGCCGCACGTAGCTGGCAGATATTAGAAACCTCTAATGACACAGGCGGCTTACCGTTTGTGTATTTACTTAAAACGCTTATTCCGGTGACGGGTGTTCTGTTAGCGCTACAAGCTTTAAGTGAGTGCATCAAAAGTACACTGATTATCTACTACCTTCCTAGCAACGAGACACGCTAACATGCTTGAGCTTCTTCCTATTTTTATGTTTGTGTGTATTTGTGCGTGCCTTATGTTGGGCTACCCTGTCGCGTTTACACTGGCCGGGGTTTCATTGTTATTTGCTGGCGTCGGTATTTTATTAGGGTTATTTCAGCTGGGTAACCTTTTATCGTATGTTGAAAACGTATACGGCATTATGACCAATACCGCACTCATTGCGATTCCACTGTTTATTTTTATGGGCGTAACACTAGAGCGCACAAAAATTGCTGAAAACCTTTTATCGAATTTATCGTATGTGTGCGCTCGCTTACCTGCTGGCATGGGGATTTCTGTTGTATTAGTGGGTGCGCTTATGGCGGCTAGCACGGGTATTGTGGGGGCGACGGTCGTAACGATGGGGCTGATGTCGCTTCCTGCCATGCTTAAACAAAAATACCAACCTGCACTGGCGTGCGGCACCATTTGTGCCACGGGTACACTTGGTCAAATCATTCCACCCTCAATAGCCCTGGTACTGCTTGGTGATGTGCTTTCAAGCGCGTACCAGCAATCGCAACTTAAACTGGGTATTTTTAATGCTGCGCCAGTATCGGTGGGCGATTTATTTGTGGGGGCAATTATTCCTGGCCTCATTTTGGTCATAATGTATTGCCTGTATTTACTGGCCATTGGTATATTTAAACCTGAGCTTGCGCCACGCTATAATAAAACCAACGAACATACTCAGCACACGCCCACCACATTCTCACTGATTTTTAGCATTGCACCGCCACTGCTATTAATGGTCATGGTATTGGGCTCAATTATTGCCGGTATTGCCACGCCAACAGAGGCATCCGCTGTGGGTGCTTTTGCTGCACTTATATTAGCAGCCATAAAACAGAAAATATCTTTCACTATGCTGTTTGAGACTTGCAAAAATACAGCTGGTATTACCAGTATGATCTTTGCGATATTGCTTGGCTCGGCTTTGTTTTCATTGGTATTTAAATTACTGGGTGGCGATACACTCATTATTGGTTTTTTTGAGACGCTCCCCGGTGGTACGTCAATGGCCATTTTAGTGGTAATGGTCGCTATTTTTTTACTGGGCTTTATTTTAGATTTTATCGAAATTACATTTGTTGTCGTACCTATTGTGGCACCCGCTTTACTGCTATTAGGTGTCGACCCCATTTGGTTAGGCATAATGATTGCCCTCAACCTACAAACCTCTTTTTTAACACCGCCATTTGGATTCGCGTTGTTTTATTTACGCCGCGTCGCACCGCCAGAAGTCCCGACAAGTGCTATTTACAAAGGCGTAAGCGTGTTTATTGTATTACAGGTATTATTGATGGCTGGCTTGGCTATTTGGCCGTCGGCAGTGACATGGTTACCATCACGCTTTTAAATACGCTATGTTTATGTAAAGATCAGTTACACCTAACAAGAGATCCTCTAAATAAGAGACGCTCTAAAACAGAGACACACTAGAATAGTTGGAGTAAGTGCAATGCCCAGTATTGAAGAAGAGCCCACGCCAAATGGCGAACTCGTTTTACAAACATTAGCCATGCCGCGTGATACCAACTCAAATGGTGATGTATTTGGTGGTTGGCTTATGACACAAATGGATTTGGCAGGCGCTATTGCTGCACGTGAAATCGCATGCGGGCGAGTCACCACGGTTGCCGTTGGCAGCATGGTTTTTTTACGCCCTGTACCTGTTGGTGCAACCGTAAGCTGCTATTGTGAGATTCTCGAAACAGGCCGCTCGTCTATTAAAACCCTAATAGAAGTATGGGTAAAACATTACAAATTTACCGAGCAGCAAAAAGTAACCGAAGGCGAATTTGTGTATGTTTCTATTGACGATAATGGCCGCACACGTCCAATAAAATAAAAGCCTGCGTAATTTAAGATTGTCTTTTGATGTAATCAATCCATATTTTCTCGCCCGCTAAAAAAGCATGCAAATAATCGGGTAATTTTGGCTGCGGTGTATTAAGCAACTGGCCTGACCCGCTTTTCAAAAAGCTAAAGGGGTCTATGCGCTTTGACGCTTGTACAAACGCGACCCTGACTAATGCGCTTGAACTTAATGCATTTTGACTAGTATAGAAATCTTGCTTCACATAAAACCAATCAGCATCCCAATAAATCACCTGAGTTGTTAGCGTAAAGCGCTCAAAAGGTTTGAGTGATTTTAAATACACAATACTCACGCCCGCTGCAACAGGGTGTAAATGCTGCTTAAAAATACGCTTTACTAAACCCAACTGAGTCACTAACTGCAATCGTCCTAAATCCATAATGGTAAGATAGCGGCCATTATTCATATGGCCATTAAAATCAATATCGTTAAGCCATACACGCGAAGTAAGCGTTAACTTGTCTGTTATTTGGCTGTTTTGTTTACCTGAAAAAACGTATGCGATAAGCAAACGTATTAACCTAAAATATAAATTCATATACATCCTGTATATTGAGTTCAATATCATGTTTCAAAAGATCGAATACGTGCACAAGCTCTACTCTTTACGCTGGCGATAATACGCTGCCTCGCTGATGTCATGGTATTTACGCGCAGCATCTAGATATGCGCTATATGATCTATAAACCTTAGCAAAACTCGCGTCTTGTGTAGATAAATCTTGATACATATCGTGCGCAATAAGCTCTAAATGCGACAGCACCTCTTTTGGGTAGGCGCGCAGGTCTACATCATGCTGCTCAACCAGCTCTGCCAAGGCGCCATTGTTTCGCGATGTATATTCATCTAGCATATCTTGATTAATCGCTCGGGCAGCCACTTCTATTATTTTTTGTAAATCAAGTGGCAGTGATTCATAAGCCTGCTTATTAACCGTAAGCTCTAACGTTGTACCCGGCTCATGCCAACCGGGGTAATAGTAATATTGTGCAATCTGATGAAAACCAAAAGCTAAATCATTGTATGGCCCCACCCATTCGGTTGCGTCTATGACACCGGACTGCAACGCAGTGTACAGCTCGCCACCCGCAATGGTGACTGCTGCGCCGCCAGCACGCGTTAGTACCTCGCCACCTAAACCAGGGATACGCATTTTTAACCCGTTTAAATCTTCTACGTTGTTGATTTCTTTATTAAACCAACCGCCCATTTGCACACCCGAGTTACCTGCCGCAAACGGGATTAAATCAAACGGCGCATAAAGCTCACGCCATAATTCAAGGCCGCCGCCATAATGCAACCAACCGTTTTGTTCTTGGGCATTCATACCAAAGGGCACCGTTGAAAAAAACACGGCAGCGGGAATCTTACCGCGCCAATAGTAGGCACCACTGTGGCCCATCTCGACACTGCCCGACGATACAGCACCAAACACACCTAGCGCAGGGACGCGCTCATTCGCGCCATAAACAGTAATATCTAAGCGACCGTTACTCATCTCTTTCACAAGGCGCGCAAATGTCTCGGGCGCGGTACCCAATCCCGGAAAGTTTTTAGGCCATGACGTGACGAGCTTCCACTTGTACAGTTGTTGACTTGTGGTGTTAACCTGCTGCTCTGATACAGGCGGGGCGGATTTACCCTGTTTAAACACCAAGACAGTAAATAACAATAAACTAAGGGCAAGGCTAAGGATTAACGCTATAGGTAGCCATGTAGGACGATATCTAGGCTGATTGTGAGAGTGAGAATACATGATAATTATCTTTGTCAGTAAGTGCTTACATACACTGTAAGTACTGTTTATGGTGTTTTTACTAGAATAATATAAATGAAATGTACATTAACATCGCTTGATGAATTAAGCGGTTACGTCATCAAGCCGTCATGCATGGCCTGCTATTCGGGCAGGCTTTATACTGGTATAAAATTATCACCAATTAACCAATAACCAAGTCGCCACTAAAATAGCTCGACCACGCAATAACATTGTTGTTGGCTGATAGCGGAGACTGATTGTTAGTTGTTGATCCCAGCTAACCTAATGGCGTGAGCTTAGCGTACTGCACCACCAACCATTTTGTCCCTTCGGCACCAAAATTGACCTGCACGCGGGCACTGGGGCCTTGGCCTTCAAACTGTAAAATCACGCCTTCACCAAACAGTTTATGATCGACCATTTGGCCTAAGCGTAAACCTTCTGTCTCGGTGGCGCCACTTTGGAAGGCATCGTTAGCATAACCACTATTGGCTTTTGCCGAAAAGCTGGCAGGGCGCGACACGGTACTATTAATACGCACCTCGCTAATCAGCTCTTGCGGAATCTCTCGGATAAACCGCGATACAGAGTTAAACGTCTCGTTGCCATACATTCTGCGGCTTTCTGCAAAAGTAAGTACTAACTTTTTCATCGCGCGAGTAATACCCACATACGCTAAGCGGCGCTCTTCTTCTAGACGGCTGCTATCTTCTTGCGACATTTTATGCGGAAAGAGATTCTCCTCTACCCCAGCCAAAAACACCAACTTAAACTCCAAACCCTTGGCGCTATGAAGCGTCATCATTTGGACAGCGTCTTCGTATTCGTCGGCTTGCTGATCACCGGCATCCAATGACGCGCCAGCCAAAAACTCAACCAGCGGTGTGATCGTGCTGTCTTCGGCATCAAAGGCACGGGCGGCTACCACCAGCTCGTTTAAGTTCTCTATACGAGCTTGCCCGCGCTCGCCTTTTTCTTTTGCATGAAACGCTTTTAGCTCGCTTTCATCAATAATAGCGTCGAGCTGCTCATCTAATTTAAGCGGCGCAATGGCATTTTCTAGGCGCGTAATTAAATCAATAAAACCTTTCAAGGCATTACCAGCACGGGCAGTAAAAACACCATTTTTGAGCGCGCCTACGGCAGCTTCGTGCAAACTGCACCCTTGCTCACGCGCCATTAGGCGGATACTTTCTATGGTTTTAGAGCCAATACCGCGTGTGGGCGTATTCACGACGCGCTCAAAAGCCGCGTCATCTTGTCGGTTCACCGTTAGGCGTGCATAGGACAATGCATTTTTAATTTCTAGGCGCTCGTAAAATCGCTGACCGCCATAAATACGATAAGGCACCGCCTCGCGGATAAAGGCTTCTTCTAATACACGCGATTGGGCATTCGAGCGATACAAAATCGCAATATCGTTTTTACTGTTGCCGTCTTTCACCCATTGATTCACCCGCTCAACAATATAACGGGCTTCGTCTTGCTCGTTAAAGGCGGCGTATAAATCAATGGGGTCGCCTTTCGAGCCAGCCGTCCAGAGTTGTTTACCTAAACGCTGCGAGTTATTTTTGATCACGGCGTTTGCCGCATCCAAAATAGTCGAGGTCGAGCGGTAATTTTGCTCTAAACGAATCGTTTGTGTGCCTATAAAGTCGGTTTCGAAACGTTGAATATTTTCGATTTTGGCGCCACGCCAACCATAAATAGATTGATCGTCGTCGCCCACCGCCATCACGGCAGAATGCGATCCAGCCAACACACGTAGCCACGCGTATTGCACGGTATTGGTATCCTGAAACTCATCCACTAATAAGCATTTAAAGCGCTTGTGATAATGTGCGAGTAATTCAGGGTTGTTGAGCCATAACTCGTGGCAGCGCAATAAAATTTCGGCAAAATCAATCACACCACCGCGCTGACAGGCTTCTTCATACGACATGTACACTTGCTTCATGGTGGTAAGGTACGGGTCGTGGCCTTCGTCAATATACTGTGGGCGTATGCCTTCGTCTTTTTGGTTGTTGATAAACGATTGCGCTTGTTTGAAAGGGTAACGGGTATCGTCGAGGCTAAGCTCTTGATATACACGCTTAACCACACGTAGCTGATCATCGCTATCGAGTATTTGAAAGTTTTGCGCTAATTTGGCTTCTTGCCAATGCATTTTTAATAAGCGATGTGAGATACCGTGGAAGGTCCCCACCCACATGCCACGCACACCACCAGGGCCGAGTTGGTCGCCCAGAAGATCGTCGAGGCGCGAGCGCATTTCGCGGGCTGCTTTGTTAGTAAAGGTCACCGCCATGATTTGGTTAGGCGATAACGCCTCTACCTGAGTAAGCCAAGCAATACGGTGAACAAGCACGCGCGTTTTACCGCTGCCCGCCCCTGCTAGTACCAGTGTATGGCCGCAGGGAGCGGAGACAGCGTCGCGTTGTGGCTCATTTAAGCCATCGAGTAAGTAAGATACATCCATGGGGCGCATTGTAGCAAAGAGTGCAGCGCTTAGGGGGAACGTACAGTAAAAAACCTGTTTAAAAATGAAGGGGTGTTGAGTTAAGGTATACAGGGTAAAAGTCGATTGAAGCGCGGATGCGTTACTCGATCACCTGAACCAGCACACCTACTGGAGCCGACTGAACACGGGCATCAAGCGTATCTATACGTGAGTGAAACATAATATAAAACTTACCCGCTTCAGATGTCTCTAATGTAAAAGGATAGATAATTTCATTATTTATCGGTAAGTAATCAACTTGCTGGACGTTTACTGTAATCTCGTCATCCGTTTTTGCCGTGATATGCACATTTTGTACATCGATGCCATGAACCAAAAAAGATAACTGAATATTTTCATGTGAAAAAGACGAAACAACAATAGGGTTAGGGTTACGTAAAATGACTTTTTGCGTCGTTTTATTATGGCCTACCGGAGAGTCAACTAAGGTATGACTGGGCGCGGGAATATGAGTAGAGGAAGGCAGCTTTATTTTTTCATTATCACCTTGCATTGGCACCATCATAAAAAAAATTATCAATCCAACACCAATAAATAACAGCAAAAATCCGATCAAAAATATTTTGTTTCTTAGCATTTCATTCTCATCTTAATACAAAAATTACAGTATTATTCATTTATGATACCACACACAAAAAACCATATACTTTAAAAAAACACCATGTCAGCATGCATAAAGTATAAGCGTGTATGCTTTCTTATACTGTCTCCAGCGTCATATTTATAACGGATCATACCTGATGACATACTATTTTTTATTTCAATAAAGAAACTTACAGCACTCTTAAACGCATAACTTAAACCCAGGGCCTTTTTAAAAAAGATACTATTAATTAAATTTTAACGGTTAATTCAACGCACTCAGGGAACCCATTATCCCCTACATTATCTACTTTATCAGATTCGTTGTATGTTAATACATATACACCATCCTCATCAAAATCATAACGTATTTGGCTCTCTTGCTTATTTAAATCAAAATCAAAATCCTGTATTAGCTCGCCTCGTTTAAAAATAGAAAGAGACGCTTTTATATTTTTTATAGTACGATCGTTTGTTTTTAAAATGATTCGTTTTTTTCCTGGCGTATCAATAGTAAGTTTAATCAATTTATAATTGTTAAGCTTATTCGGTTCACCAAAAATATTACTCGTACAAAAAAATTTCTTGTCTTGCTCTTTTAAATCTAAATATAAAGGAATAAAACGTGTTTTATCAAAGATATTTAACTCACCCTCAGCAAAGCTATTAAGGGAATTTATACCTCTAAAGGCTAGCATTTCAGAAAAATCATTTATTTTTTCTGGATTTTTTTTAGAAAAAACTTCGGCAAACTTGTATAAAGTCACTAAAGCATCACCATAAATAAACTCATTAGAAGTCAATACATTATAAATTGGGGTGAAACCTAAAGACATCAAATCGCCTTCATCTGCATTATTATCAAATAAATCATACAAAATAAGATGAACAGCCGAGCGACTAAAAAAACCTTTATTTGGCCCAAGCGCAGGCTCTTTCTCCAAAGATAATCGATCACCAAAAAACTGCTTTGAGCCGAGTGTATCAACATAGTCAGGGCTATTTAATATCATGCCGGCTGCAGCATGTGCCGCCCCCTCACTGAACGCAACTCGCATATCTAAAATATCTATTTCACTGTGCGCACCGCCAATATTATGAGACTTAAATAAGCGGTCTTCTAAAAAATGCCAAAATTCATGCAAAATAACATCTTGGTCATACTCATCTGTATCAACATTCTCTAAACCCAAAAGAAAAATTGTATTCTTAGAGGCATCAAATGTAGATGTACGAATATTGCCATCTTTGATTTCACCTACCACTGGACGGTTATTTTTGCTCCACTTCACTAATAATTCGGGTAGCTTTACCGTGTTATCCGTACGCTTAATAAAAGCGAAGCCCTCATACAGCGTATCTAAAATGGCAAATGGCGCTGCCTCACGTCTTCTATCATAGGATTGCCCCGACCACCCAGATGAGGCATGAATATCAACATTGCTTCTATCATCAACACTATTAATAGGGAGGGTAGTTAGAACATAATGTTTATTATTATTTGTATTATCAACAACCGTACTCAACCAAGAAGGTGCATCAAAACGTTCCAGTATGACTGACACTATACGAATAGTAATGTTTTCGTTTTTAGGGATGTCGATGCTATAAAAGCCGTCTGTATCGCTAATGGTTACAGCTATAACTTTTTTATTATCTGACAATGCGTCAATGTACATGGAACGGATAGGTCGGGCCTGAGTGTTAGCATAATCTAGACCGCTAATAACACCCTCTTTATGGGGCACAAAATCATATGTCACACGACCAGATACAGTAATGGGGTCGATAATCTTCGGGAATGATTCTGGTGTCGGAATATCTGTGGGGCTTGCGGTAGTAGCCGGGAATGGTTTAGTAACAACACTACCACCATTGGTTTGATTATCCTCACCGCCATCGGGGCTTGCACCTGAACCGCATCCAACTAAAAAGCATAAAAATGCCATTAATACACATGGGGTTATATTCATAAAAATGCCTAAGATACACGTTGTATTTTATACTTGAACCAATATTCTAAAAAAAGTTAAGGCCCCACATTAAACAATGCTTTTATAAGCATAGACACAATATGGATGAGCTAAAAACTGCAGTAACAGTTTAACTGGAATATTTACGTTACCCTGCATCAAAATTAAAATGCACAATATGTTTAAGTAAACGTCAAAATACGGTATTGCCTCACATATTAATAATTTTATTTTTGCTTTCTGGCTACCAATAAGAATTCTTTATTCCCATCTCCACCCACTATTGGGCTTGAAATATAATCATGAACATCGAATCCATTGTTTTTTACGCATGTTATGATCGCTGCTCTCACATCATCATAAAGCGCTGTATTTTTGACTATACCACCCTTACCAATACCGGCCTTTCCCACTTCAAACTGCGGCTTCACAAGCGATACAAACCACGCTCCATCTGTTAATAGGTTAGCAATATTAGGGATAATAAGCGTTTGTGAGATAAACGACACATCCATAACAGCAATGTTAAATAGTGAGTAATCACTACCAACAAAGGAACTGCTATTCAGATTCCGAGCATTACAACCCTCAATACAAGTAACCCGGCTATCAGCCTTGAGCGTGCTATTTAATTGGCTATGGCCTACCTCTACTCCTACAACATGCGCCGCCTTATGCTGAAGTAAGCAATCGGTAAACCCGCCAGTAGACTGGCCTATATCTAAGCATACCGCGCTGTTCACATTAATACTGGCATGGCGCAAGCCCGCTTCTAATTTTAGCCCTGCACGTGATACGTAGGTATCTTCGTGGTGTTTGGCCACGTCTATTTGAGCATGGCTATCGACTAATAAAGAGGGCTTGAGCGCTTTGGGGGTAATCCCGTCTTGAGAGACAGTGACCTTGTTTTCAGTGATGAGTTTTTTGGCGTGGGTACGTGATTTGGCTAGCTTTCGCTCAACGAGCAATACATCTAACCGTAAAAGGGAGTTATCTTGAATCAATGGATTACCACTTAAAAAGAATGTTGCGCTTAGTTTACTGGCTAAGCGCAACATATAAAAGTAAGTAAAAATTCTTTGCTGGGATTAGATTGTTAATAAAGGCTTTATGGGTAAACCGTTAGCTAAATTTAAAACATTTTCTTTCATGATATTAACGGGTAATTTGTGTTTTTTAGCGTGTTTGATTAATTTTTTACTGGCTTTTTTATAGGCCTTTACATCTCCAGCTAAATGATAAATAACCGCTTGTGTTTCATGGTAAGTCACTAAGTCTTCCACTTTTTTTGCATCAATGCCTTCGAGTATTTTTTGTGCAAGCGCAATATTATTAAACGCGGGGTCTTTTACCGTTGCCAAATGAAGTGCATGTTCGATCTGAGCCGCTGTGGATGTTTTTGCAGCCACTGATAACCATTCAAACCCCTTTGCTAAATTTTTCTCAAAACGCATACCGTCAATAAACTCTAAACCTAATAGCATTTGTGCTTTTGCATTTTGACCATTGGCAGCTTGCTCTAACCAGAAAATGCCTTTTTCTTTATTTTCTACTGATTGCTCACTGTGGAATAGATACGAGCCTATAGTATATTGTGCAGCCGTATTACCATCCACCGCCGCTTTATGAAACCAATTTCCTGCTGATGAGAATTCTTTTCTCTGTGCTTTCGGTAATTCTTGTAAGTACATATCTTTTAAATAGGCATAGTTAACACGATCATGGCTAGATCCTTTTTCGGCATCTTCTTCACGTTTTTTCAAGACTTCATAAATACGCTCTTTTTTATATGATACGTCATTTATCTGAAAGCGAAACATATTAGATACATTCTGTGTGATGGCTGTATTCTCGCCAATAACCGTAGGTTTATAAACAAATGATTTAGATGCCTTAAGTGACGCTTTATTAAAATCTGTATCTGTAGTAGCAACAACATGTTGATATTTAGTTCTGCCATCTTTACCAACAATATAGTTTATTCTTGAGGCTCCCGGCTTAACATCCTTAAGAGCACGCTTAGGGTATTTAGCGGGTAATTTTTTAATCGGCAAGAATGTGTCTGATTTCATATTCGTTAAAAACAAATCAGATTTTGTTTTTAACGCAACCGCTTTATCACTATAAACACCTAATAACTCAGCATATATTTCTTGTGCGTTTATTTTATCCTCTTCGGTCATTTTTTTTGTAATGTTAGCCAAGGTTTTTTTATAACCCTCATTGCCTTCTGATGCAGCAAGCTTAAACCAGGCGTAGGCGTTGGGGTAACTCACTTCTCGGCCTTCGCCTTTTAAATACATAACACCAATATTAAATTGTGCATCTTTATTTCCTAATTTCGATAATGTATCAAAACTTGCATAAGCGGCGTTATAATTTTTTGTGTCTAGTTGTTTTGCAGCTTGCTCGTAGGTTGCAGAAAAAGCATTTACTGAGAAGGCATTTATTGAAAGAACAACACTCAGTATGACGATAATTTTTTTCATTGTATTAGTCCGTTATTGTTGAAAATATTTTTATTTTTGAAATTAAAATAGTTTTTTAGATTGGAACACTTCCATGCTTTAAAGACATACTCTTGAAGAAAATCTCTTAAAGAAGGGTTTTTGAAGAGGAAAAATTAAAATGGATTATGTGAGTTGGCTGTAGTGATTAACTTGCCATCTCCTTATGACGTTTTATTGATGATTAATGCTAATATAAAAGCCACCAACTAGCTATTGTTTAACCAGTGGCGGCACTATATTTACTTAGCAAATTTTTATGCTAAGCGGTTTTTCTTACACATCTAAATTCGATACCGATAACGCATTTGTCTCGATAAACTCTCGGCGAGGCTCTACGTTATCTCCCATTAAACACGTAAATATTTGGTCTGCACCAATAGCATCTTCAATAGTCACTTGCAGCATGCGGCGTGTTTCTGGGTCCATTGTGGTTTCCCATAATTGCTCTGGGTTCATCTCGCCCAATCCTTTGTAGCGCTGTATCGAATAGCCTTTTTTAGACTCATTCATTATCCACTCTAACGCCTGCTTAAAATTACTAACCTCATGCTGCCGCTCACCTTTAGTAACATAAGCGCCCTCTTCAATTAACTCGTTAAGTGTTTCGCCGAGTTTACACAAGGTGGCGTAATCTTCTGAGGCAAACAACTCTTCGTTTAAACGGCTGTCATTATCAACGCCGTGAGCGGTAATGGTAATGTTAGGCAAGTAGGTATTGCGCTCTTTATTTTCGACAATATCAATTTTATATTGGTGTGTTTTAGACACCTCGTTGATTTTATCGGTTTTCTCTTTAAAAGCGCTAACCCATTGCGCTACTTTGGCTTCGTCTTTTAAATCATCTGAGGCAAGTTTTTGCGTATAAATAAGTTCTTCAAGCACTTGCTCTGGGTACACACGCGACAACTTAGAGACAATATTCATGGCATTGCGGTATTCATATACCAATGCCTCTAATTGCGCGCCAGAAAGCGCTGGAGCGTCTTTAGAGACATGCAACGCTGTGCTTTCCATTGCCGCATTAGTTAAAAACTGCGTAAGGGCGTCATCATCTTTTAAGTATTGCTCTTGCTTACCTTTGCTGATTTTATACAGCGGTGGCTGCGCAATAAAAACATGCCCACGCTCAACCAACTCGCGCATTTGCCTAAAGAAGAAAGTAAGCAACAGCGTACGGATATGCGAGCCATCCACGTCGGCATCGGTCATGATGATAATGCTGTGATAACGTAATTTTTCGGGGTTAAACTCTTGCGTACCAATACCACAACCTAATGCGGTAATAAGCGTGCCCACTTCGGCACTCGATAGCATTTTATCAAAGCGGGCTTTTTCAACGTTAAGGATTTTACCTTTTAGCGGTAAAATAGCTTGTGTACGTCTATCGCGGCCTTGCTTTGCCGAGCCACCCGCCGAGTCACCCTCCACTAAGTAAATTTCACTTAAGGCGGGGTCTTTTTCTTGGCAATCGGCTAGCTTACCGGGTAAACCTGCAATATCTAATGCGCCTTTACGACGTGTCATTTCTCGAGCTTTTCGTGCCGCTTCACGGGCGCGGGCGGCTTCCATCATTTTACCCACAATCGATTTTGATTCTTGCGGGTTTTCAATGAGATATTCGCTTAATGCGCGGCCCATTTCTTGTTCAACGGCCGATTTCACTTCAGATGAAACCAGCTTATCTTTTGTTTGCGATGAAAATTTAGGATCAGGTACTTTTACAGAGATAATCGCCGTTAAACCCTCACGCGCGTCATCACCCGTTGTGTTTACTTTTTCTTTTTTACCAAAACCTTCAGACTCAATATAGCTGTTGAGGTTACGGGTTAATGCTGCTCTAAAGCCCGCCAAGTGGGTTCCGCCGTCTCGTTGAGGGATATTATTGGTGTAACAAAAAATATTCTCTTGGAAGCTGTCATTCCACTGCAAAGCGACTTCAACGCCCACGCCATCTTCTTCGCGTATAGATGAAAAGTGAATCACTTTATTTATTGGGCTTTTGTTAGCATTTAAGTATTCAACAAACGCATGCAAGCCACCTTCGTATTCAAAGGTGTCTTCTTTACCGCTACGCTCATCATGAATAACAATACGTACGCCTGAGTTCAAAAATGATAATTCGCGTAAACGTTTGGCTAACTGCTCAAAATGAAATTCAATATTGTTAAATGTATCTGCTGAGGGCTTAAAGTGAACTTGCGTACCTGAAACCTCTGTTTCACCAATAATCTCTAACGGCTTTTGTGGCACACCGTGATGATAGGTTTGCTCGTACACATTACCGCCACGGCGAATGGTTAACGTCAGTACTTCTGATAGCGCATTCACAACCGATACGCCTACCCCGTGTAAACCGCCAGACACTTTATACGTATTATCATCAAACTTACCGCCAGCATGCAGTACCGTCATAATCACTTCAGCAGCAGACACACCTTCCTCGTGCATTTCTGTTGGTATACCACGGCCGTTATCCGATACAGTAATCGATTCATCTGGGTGAATAACAATTTTGATCTCATCGCAGTGACCAGCAAGGGCCTCATCTATCGAGTTATCAACAATCTCAAACACCATATGGTGTAAGCCAGTACCATCGTCGGTATCACCAATATACATACCAGGACGCTTTCTTACAGCGTCTAAGCCTTTAAGTACTTTAATGCTGGACGAGTCGTAGTTAATTTCTTCTTCACTCATTGCGGGTTTCCTGGGCGTTCACACGGCCACTTATTGGTATGCAACGCATACATTTATGATTTCGGGTTATCTTGTGTTGTTACACTTCCATGTTTCACGTGAAACACTTTAGTTGCGTCATTCTCTAAACCGTTATTATACATCCATTTTGATTTTATTTTGTGTGCATCTACACCTGTTATAAATATCTGTGATTCTAACATTTTCAGCCATGCTAATAAGGCTGCGGTATTATTTTCATCAAGCTCGGAGAGTAAATCATCAAGCAAAAAAACAGGAGACTTCCCGCTTTGCTCTTTAAACACTAATGCCTGCGCTATATGCAACGCACTAATCACTGTTTTTTGTTGGCCGCGGGATAGTATATCTATCGCTGGCTTTTTAAAAACCTTACAGATAAAGTCAGAACGATGCGCACCATACATTGTGCGCCCTGTGGCTTTATCACGCTCAAAGTTTAGCTCAAGCAACTCTTTTAAGCTGTTTTGATCTTCTGCATCACGCCAGCCGGCACTGTATTCAAATGTAATTTCGTTTTCTTGTGAGTAAAAACGGGTTTGTTTTATAAGGTTATTAAAGACAGGCTGTAACTTATCTAAGCAGGACTGCCGTAATTGATTAATTTGATGAGCCAGCACTGTTATTTGCGCATCCCAACTAGCAACGGCGTGGTACTGTATCGTGGGGTTTCTCAATAAAATATTCCGCTGTTTAACACAGCGGGTATAATCACGCCATGCAATCTTAAAGTTTGGTTCCACGTGAAACACTAACCAATCTAAAACGCGCCTCCGCTGAGATGCACTGCCCTCTAACAATTCAAATGAGTGTGAGTCCATAACCTTCAACGGTATAACTTGCGCTAATTCAGCGGCTGTTTTTATCGCCTGACCATTAATGAGCGCGCGATTTTTACCGTTTTTTTCACGCTCCACACCCACTTTATGGGTTTCACCCTGCGATTCAACCTCACCAAATACAGTGTATCGATCTTGCTCCAGTTGAATAATACTTCTAAATTTATGCGTTCTAAATGAGCGTCCGTGCGCCAGTACACTTATAGATTCAATAAGGCTGGTTTTGCCTGAGCCGTTCTCACCTGCAATCAAGTTTAAAGTACGGCTCGGGTAAATATCGACAGAAGATAGGTTACGAAATTGCGTCAGGCTCAATCGTAGTAAGGCGGGCATAACTTATAAACGCATAGGCATAACAACGTATACAGAGTCGGCATTATCACCCTCTTCTATTCGTGCACTGCTGTTTGAATCAATAAGTGTAAATTTTATTTTTTCAGTTGTAATAACATTCGCCACATCCTGTAAATAGCTAACATTAAAACCCACCTCGAGAGTGTCGTTTTCGTACTCTACTACTACTTGCTCTTCGGCTTCTTCTTGCTCAGGGTTATTAGCAACAATAGTGAGTAAGTTAGATTCAACAAGCAACCTTACACCACGGTACTTCTCGTTAGATAAAATGGCCGTGCGAGCAAACGCCTGCTTTAATTCTGCACGATTACCAATAATCACTTTATCTCCACCTACAGGCAGAACACGCTCATAATCGGGAAATTTACCATCGACTAATTTTGAGGTAAAAGTATATTCTTCTGTTATTGCACGTATATGGCTTGAGCCCATAACAATTTGAACACTTTCGTCGCTATCATTCATTAAACGTGACAGCTCAATCACACCTTTACGTGGCAAAATAGCCTGTATTGGATCGGTGATATTAATGTTAATTGGGCGAGTACACATTGCCAAACGGTGACCATCTGTCGATACCATACGCAGTGCATCTGAACGTAACTCCCACAACATGCCGTTTAGGTAGTAACGGACATCCTGCATCGCCATAGCAAAGGCTGTTCGGTCAATTAAACGCTTGATTTCCTTTTGCTCACAAATAAACGACAAATCATCGTCTTTTTGTTTCACTTCGGGGAATTCTTCAGAAGGTAGCGACGAGAGTGAAAAGCGGCTACGGCCACTTTTTACAATGACTTTTTGACCATCTAAAATAAATTCGATCATCGAGCCGTCAGGTAATGCCTTACAAATATCTAGAAACTTTTTAGCTGGTACGGTGATTTCACCCTGCTCTATAGCTTGATCAACCACAATACGGCCAACAATTTCAACTTCTAGATCAGTACCCGTTAAAGAAAGCTGCTCGCCTTCAAGCACTATTAACACGTTAGCCAATACGGCAAGTGTCTGCTTTCTCTCTACAACACCAGTCACAAGCTGAAGAGGTTTAAGTATGGTTTCACGTGAAACAGTAAACTTCATTTAGGTTCCCTATCATCAAATCAAAGTGAGCAATCAAATGCTCTATCAATATAATATAACGCTATTACTAGCCGTATGTAAGCATACAACCAAATAACAATTTATGTGGTTAGCGTACGCAACAAGTTTTTTAAATCTTCTCTTATGTCTGAGTCTGTTTCAGACATACCTTTAATCTTACGGCACGCATGCAATACCGTTGTATGATCCCGACCACCAAACGCTTCACCAATTTCAGGCAAACTGTGATTAGTGAGATCTTTCGATAAATACATCGCAACCTGCCTAGGCCTTGCAACGGAACGGCTACGACGTTTTGAGTGAATATCTGAAATACGTATTTTATAGTAATCGGCCACCACCTTTTGAATGTTATCAATACTCACTAAGCGGTCTTGCAACACAAGCAGATCTTTTAGGGCTTCACGCACAAGCGCAACCGATATCTCACGACCTGTAAAGTGCGCATTTGCAATCACACGCTTTAACGCACCCTCAAGCTCACGCACATTTGAACGAATACGCTGAGCAATAAAAAATGCTGCATCGTTTGGTAATGGCTCACCCACCTGCTCGGCCTTACGCTTTAGAATAGCAACACGCGTCTCTAGCTCGGGCGGCTCAATAGCAACCGTTAAGCCCCAGCCAAAGCGAGACATCAAACGCTCCTCTAAACCATTAATCTCTTTAGGGTAGCGATCACAGGTAAGAATAATCTGCTGATTACCTTCTAACAATGCGTTAAAAGTATGAAAAAACTCTTCTTGCGAGCGCTCCTTACCTGCAAAAAACTGAATATCATCAATCAATAATGCATCCACGGAACGGTAAAAACGCTTGAAATCATTAATAGCATTTAACTGTAACGCTTTTACCATATCGGCAACAAAACGCTCAGAATGCAAATAAACAACACGTGCATTTTTTTTGGTCTGACAAAGAGCATTACCAACGGCATGCATAAGATGCGTTTTACCCAAGCCCACACCACCGTAAATAAACAAGGGGTTATAAGAGCCGCCAGGGTTTTCAGCCACCTGAGTAGCCGCAGCCAAGCCCAGCTGATTTGATTTACCCACAACAAAGTTATCAAATACAAAATTAGTATTGAGGTTAGACTTATGCTGGCTCACCACTGACGACTTGTCATTTACTGATGCAGGCTGTGGCGCATGACGCTGTGGTTCTAGCATGGTGTTTTCAGCAAGATAAGGCTGAGTCGTCAATAAAGGCTGAGCGGTAGGTGCTTGCTTAATTGGTTCTTGCGGCTCAAAACCAGGCTGCGCCGATTGATCAAAAATAGAGTTAGCTTCATTACTGTTTTCAGCAGCCGCCTGAGCGCTTTGCTGTGCATCTAAGCGAGCACTTACGTCGATGCTAGGCGTTACCTGCTGTGAAGTTTGTGCAAACCCATGAGGCGGCGTATTTGAACGATTATAGGCGGGAGGAGGGCTATAACGCGTTGGTTTTACGCTAGACACCACAACCTCTAAAGTATCAATCGCACTGTGCGTACTAGCAAGTAGCTCTTCAATCCGTACGCGGTATTTATCGTTCACCCAATCTAAAACAAAACGATTGGGCGCAATAAGTTTGAGTATATGCCCTGCTGGGTCATCCTCTACCGTTAGCGGACGAATCCAAGTATTAAACTGTTGTATGGATAGCTCGGCTTGCAAACTCTCGATACATTCACGCCATATTTCTTGCGACAAAATAAAACCTCTTAACAAAATAACTTTTGAGAAATCGCTTTTGGCAGAAGGCTTTCAACAAACAACTTTCGGCAAATAGCTTTCGACAAATAGCTTTCGACAAATATCTTTCAATAAATAGCTTTCAATAAAACAGCTCGAAACAGACAGCATATAAAACCCATGTAATAAGTATTTTTATTCACAGTCACCGCAAAAAATAATGTGCATAAGACAAATTGCACGGCTTTTATACACAAAAACCGGGTTAAAACGATGAAAACTTAGAGGTGAAATACACTAATATGTCATAAGCCCTATGATACTGCCTTATCAAAAACTTATCCACAAAGTTACATGCTGTTTTTTGGGGAAAACTTCATTCAATATAGCAATAAAATTATAAAGCTCTATTTTACTAGCCTACAGATAAACCACTGTACATAAACACAAATAATAATATGTGGATAAAACTGTTAACAAAAAACTTTAAGATGATAAAAATCTACCATGATGTATCTTTATGCAGGTTAAAAAGGTATAGCGCCGCCTAAAAAAAGTTAACCACAACCACCTCACGCTAACACAGTAAATAGAACAGAGTTTTCCACATTACTCATTAAAAAATGCGTTTATTTATTGCTTATAGCTGCTAAATTATATACAATCGCGCGTCCTAAAACAGTGTGCAAGATTTATCGCACCACTTACGGCACTGTTTGTTTTCATGCTTAGCGTTTAGGTTTATACCTTGACGTATTGTGCAGCTTCATTTGTTGTGGCTTTGCTCAATTAAGCACTAAACGAGCAACAATTAATTTTTAGCTTGATAGCATCAAGCGGTATTTAAAAGGGTTAGTTCAATGAAACGTACATTCCAACCAAGCGTTCTAAAACGTAAACGTGCTCACGGTTTTCGTGCTCGTATGGCCACCGTTGGCGGCAGAAAAGTATTAGCTAGACGTCGCGCTAAAGGCCGTAAGCGTTTATCTGCATAATTGCTATGTCTATTAATATTGGGGCACACATATTTTGAGTCTCTCGTGCTCCGATATTAGTACATCTCTTCCTTCAAGCTTCAGCTTTGAAAAATCACTGCGTTTACTCAATGCAGGCGATTACTCCCACGTATTTAATCAAGCCCCCTTTCGTGCCTCAACTGCACAATTTTTAATATTGTCTCGCCCCAATACATTAGGCCGTCCGCGTCTAGGTATTATTGTGGCCAAAAAGCATGTTAAAAAAGCCTGCAAACGCAACCGCATAAAGCGTTATACACGCGAAAGTTTTAGGCTTAAACAGCACAAAATACCCGCAATAGATGCTATAGTGCTCGCCCGAAAAGGCGCAGATACTTTATCTGATACTGAACTAACAAAAATGCTAAACAATTTATGGGTACGCATTGCAAAAAAAGCAGCAAAAAAACCACCTCAAAACACACCTTGAGCATATGGCTTGCTAGCCCCTTTTTACTGTTAATCGCAATTTACCAATACATTATTAGCCCCATGATAGGCCCACGTTGCCGGTTTGAACCTACGTGCTCAAACTACGCAAAATACGCATTCATTGAGCATGGCGTTTTTAAAGGCTTAGTATTATCCATAACAAGATTGAGCAAATGCCATCCTTGGCACGAAGGCGGCTACGACCCTGTACCCCAAAAGCCCAACAAACATCATTAATCTATTTTCTCTTTTATTTTTGACTCTTACGGTAATTACAGACTATGAACTGGCTTAGAAACGCACTCATCGTAGGCATACTTGTTATTGTTTACGTTTTATTTATTCGCTGGAATGGCTTTCAAGAACAAAAACTTGAACTCGCTCAGGCCAACGAAACCCCCTTACAAACCGCACAGCCTGTTTTAGACGACAGCATCCCCAGCCAAACCGTGCCAAATGCGCCCGCTAACGCTAACAGTGCCGACATACCTAGCCTCGCGCCTGCTACACCCGCTAGCAGCAGTGCCGTAAGTCAAAACCGTATTCATGTAACAACCGATACACTCGATATTTTGATCGACCCCGTTGGCGGTGACATCACGCAGGTCATGCTACTGAAGCATAAAGCCAATAAGCCCAACAAAGACCAGCCATTTACTATGTTAAAGCAAAGCAATTTGCACACATACATTGCTAAATCAGGCATGATTGGCGCAAATGGTACAGACGATCCAGCCAAAGGCCGTGGCGTTTACCAAGCAGCAAGCAGCCGCTACACCATGAGCGAAACAGCCGAGACGCTTGAGGTTGATTTAATCCTTGAGCAAGCAGACGCTACCGTGACTAAGCGCTTTGTGTTTACAAAAGGCTCATACCTTATTGATGTGAAATACATCATTGCTAACCGCGCAACCACACCTTGGAACGCCACACTGTACGGTCAGATTATTCGTGACGGCTCCAAGCCATCAACAGAATACTTAGGCATGCAACCATTTTTAGGTGCTGCTATTACGCAAACCGAAACCAACTACAAAAAAATTAGCTTTGGCGATATCGACGACGAAAAAATCGCCTACGCTAAGCAGGGTGGCTGGATTGCGCTTATACAACATTATTACCTTAGCGCGTGGATTCCGCCCGCTGATGCAAACAACCAATACGAGCTAACAAAGTCATCGCGCGGCAATTATGTGATGCGCTTTATTAGTGAACCAACAATTATTGAATCTAGGCAAACAGGCGAAGTAAGCGCTCGCTTTTATGTTGGCCCTAAAATTATTAATACACTAGAAAAAATCAGCCCAAACCTAGAACTAACGGTTGATTACGGCTGGCTATGGTTTATTGGTAAGCCGCTGTTTAGCTTAATGGACATACTGCATGACTTAGTGGGCAATTGGGGCGTGGCTATTA
Organism: uncultured Saccharophagus sp.; assembly: GCA_937920545.1. Taxonomy (GTDB): domain Bacteria; phylum Pseudomonadota; class Gammaproteobacteria; order Pseudomonadales; family Cellvibrionaceae; genus Saccharophagus. Next base: position 47,887 of record CAKZUG010000002.1, on the reverse strand, counting down.
TCATACTAACCATGATCATTAAAGCTGTATTCCTATGGCCCTCAGCCATGAGTTACCGCTCGATGGCGAAAATGCGTAAGCTACAACCCATGATGGCCGACTTAAAAGAGCGCTATGGCGAAGATCGCCAGAGAATGTCGCAAGAGCTCATGAAGCTGTACCGCAAAGAAAAAGTCAATCCGCTAGGTGGCTGCTTACCCATCTTGCTGCAAATGCCTGTATTTATTGCCCTGTACTACGTGATTATGGAAAGCGTACAATTGCGCCACGAGCCCTTTATCTTTTGGATACAAGACTTAAGCGTAAAAGACCCGCTCTTTATATTACCGCTACTGATGGGTGTTACTATGTGGGTTCAGCAACAACTTAACCCCACACCTCCCGACCCCATGCAAGCAAAAATAATGAAGATGCTGCCTATCTTCTTTACATTGCTATTTATGTTCTTCCCTGCTGGCTTAGTGCTGTATTGGGTAGTGAACAACACACTGTCTATTATTCAGCAATATATTATTACTAAACAAATAGAAAAGGCCGACTAATGCCCGCACTGAATACCGATACCATCGCCGCTATCGCCACCGCGCCTGGCCGCGGTGGTGTGGGTATTATTCGTATTTCTGGGTCACAATGCCAACGCATTGCCCAAAAAATACTGGGCCACACCCCTGCCCCACGCCATGCACATTACGGTAACTTCATAGGCAGTAATGGCGAGGTACTCGATCAAGGCATCGCACTTTACTTCCCCAATCCGCATTCATTTACCGGCGAAGACGTACTCGAATTACAGGGCCATGGCGGCCCCGTTATACTCGATTTACTTTTAAAAGAAGCGGTGAATGCCGGTGCAAGACTCGCCAATCCAGGCGAATTCAGTGAGCGTGCCTTTTTAAACGATAAGCTTGACCTTGCCCAAGCCGAAGCCATAGCCGACTTAATTAACGCCAGTTCAGAGCAAGCTGCTAAACAAGCCGTTAACTCACTGCAAGGCGAATTCTCGAATAAAATACATACCCTTGTTGAGAACCTCATCAACCTACGTATCTACGTGGAATCGGCCATCGACTTTCCAGAAGAAGAAATCGACTTTCTAGGTGATGGCATTATAGAGGGCAAACTTAAAGGCATTATTCAAGATGTCAGTAACGTGCTTGGCCAAGCACAACAAGGTGTGCTTATGCGTGACGGCATGCGTGTTGTTATAGCGGGCCGCCCTAACGCGGGTAAATCGAGTTTACTCAATGCATTGTCAGATAAAGACATCGCCATTGTCACGGACATTGCAGGCACCACGCGCGACGTCCTTAAAGAACAAATACACATAGATGGTATGCCACTGCATATCATAGATACCGCAGGCCTACGCGATAGCCCAGACACCGTAGAACAAATAGGCATAGAACGCGCATGGAGCGAGATTCATAACGCCGACCATATACTGCTTGTGGTGGATACCACGCAAGCCGACCAGCTAGACGTACACACACATTGGCCCGAGTTTTTTAACGACGATGCCATCCAACAAAAAGTCACAGTGGTGTACAACAAAATAGACCAAACCAACTACACACCCAACACCCAAACACATGCACAAAACGTGTGCCTATCAGCCAAAACGCAAAAAGGCCTCACCGCACTTAAAGAACACCTTAAGCACACCATGGGGTATAAAAACGTAAACGAAAGCGGCTTCAGCGCACGCCGACGTCATATACACGCCTTAGAAAACGCCCAACACGCCCTAGAAACTGGCCTACAGCAGCTGCTGATACACGCCGCAGGCGAACTCCTCGCAGAAGACTTAAAACAAGCCCAGAACCACTGTAATGAAATAACAGGCGAATTCACACCTGATGATTTACTCGGTAAAATTTTTACAAGTTTTTGTATAGGCAAGTAATGAAATAAATAAGACGGTTTAAAACGCACACGTTATCTAAATAAAAACACCTATATTAATGCTTATTTAACATCGATAAAATCAACACAAAAAGACATAACACTAGGTTAAACAAGGGAATTTGCAAGTTAGCAGGCATAGCATAGATTAAACTCACAGCGGGTATCCAGATGAGCCAATTAGTCAATACGGTAGTAGGGATACGTAAAGTAAACATAGTTTTAAGATGCGGGCGAGTACGCTGCCAGCTGAAACCGTGATCCTTCCACAAATAGACAAACGTTAAAAATGGACATGTTAGTAATAAACTAAACACGAACTGGTCGAGCGCTGTTTTTTTAGCGATGGTTAACCAATCTGCACTACTGCCAAACCATATGGTTTGGCATTGATAAAAAGCATCGACTAGCCCACCCATTGCCGCCCACACTACAATATAAAACACGCACTGCTGTACTTTATGCTGCTTTATTTGACCACTGATTAATAAATATAAGTACGGTATAACACCGCCAAATATGGCAGTAGATACTATCGCGTATACAGCACCATAGGTGGTTTTTAACTGTGCGAAAAAATCAAAAATAATATGGGATTCAGGCCAATAAAAATAACTCACGGCAATAAAAACAGCAAAACACTGTAAAAAAATAGCAGGGATGACATTGGATTTTAAAGCGCGCTTAATATTAAAAAATAGCACTGTAAAAGTTACACTCATAAACGTAGCCCATTAATCTATAAAGCCTATTTCAAGCTTAAAAAAAAGGGTGGGAGTGTAAGGCGGGTTAAGTATTCAAGCAAGCTCTTAAATTCTTATGTATTTGTACTTCTAAAAAGGGAGTAAAAAAAGGCGGGCAAGCCCGCCTAAAAAATTAAAATCTGAATGCCGCATTTAATGCAAAAGTATCATCATTATCTCTCGCGGTAAAACTTGCACCAGCACTAAACTTGCCAGTAAAAAACTTATTGACGCGAAAACCAAAATCAGTATCGTCGGTATTAGTAATAACTGCACCTACACTGAATGTATCATCAAAATAGTAATCACCCGATACAAAAGCAGTATCATCAGCATTATCACCGCCGTCGGAAAAACCTGCTTCAAGATTGATAAAATTATCACCCGCCAAAGCCGTTACATACTTAACATCAATATTAAATTCATAATCTTCTTCTGGAATAACTGTTGTAATTCTTAAGTCATTACCAATATAGCCCACTTTAGCAGCAAAAGAACTGTCGCCAACATCTGGGTTAGAATAACTTGGAGCAATATAAAAATGATTTAAATAGAATTCGGCATTAACAAAAGCAACATCATTATCACCAACAGCACTGTATCCAATGCCTATATTATTTGAGCGATCTAAAAAAGCGGCTTCTTTTAATGGTTTATTATTCGTATCAACAACATCAAAATGGTAATTAAGCCCAACAACTAAACCATTGGCATTATCGTTATCTACATAGGTAACATTCGCCTCTGTCTGGTAATTTTCTGCCATTGCACCAGCTGATAGAATTGATATTGACGCCGCTAAAAGTAATTTATTCATTTTCATTATCTCTTTTCCTTTACAATTTTATTGTTTATTCAACGTTTACAAGGTCACTAATATGGAATTGATAATATACAAGTTAAATTAACAAACAATGAATATTGTGTTTGTAAAAATAAAATAAACTCTTTGAATTGAAAAAAAACAAATCCTACATGTAATATTTATAATGCATAAATTAAGATAAAACCTTAACCTAAGTCGTTGTTTGTATTTTATAAAAAATATTGGCTTCAATTATACAAAGAGTAAATATAATCATAAATTTAACTGTATAGGAGTAAGATACTGCTGGGACAGTTGAAAAAAATACCACCGCGTATGGGCACGCTGTAAATATGTCCCTATACGCTCTGCGTCGGCATCCTTCCTCCGACAGCCTCACAACCAGAGGTATTCTTTCTTTTTGTCTTATAAATATGTTTAACATTAAAATGGGTATAGCGTTAATTACTACAACTATATTATTTGGTTGTGATATTAACCAAACAGAAAAAGGCGCTCTACCAGATTTAAAAGCTGAAGGTAGCAATATGCCCGAGTTTAATATTGATATAGTAGAAGTTAAAGTTAAGACCAAAACAGTAGAAGAGGAAGTACCTGATGTTAAAGTGGTCGTGCCTGATGAGAAAAACGAGATATAATAATTAGAAGACAGTAATGAGGCGAGCATACTCACCTCATTAAAATTTTAATTAGAATCGTACAGTGGCATTAAGAAAAAAATTGTCGTTAAATTCATCAGATATAAATGTCGCAGCTACACTAAATCTATCGGTAAAGAATTTCTGTGCTCTTACGCCGAAATCGGTACCGTCTTGATTAACCAAAATACCACCAAGGCTAAATGTTTTATCAAAATAGTAATCACTGACCAAAGTAATTGTATCGTCACTAAAATCACCGCCATCTGCATAACCAGCCTCTACATTAATAAAATTACCAGCAGAAAGAGCAGCGACATATTTGAAATCAACATTTAACTCGTAATCTTCTTCAGGAATACTAGTAGTTACTCTCCAACCATCACCCACATAACCAATATCAACACCAAAGGTATCGTCATCTTCAGATGGGTTAATATAGCCTGGAGCAATATAGAAACTTTTAACATAAAATTCTGCCGAAAGTACGGCAGCATCAAAATCATCTAAGTTTAAATAGGCAATAGTCATATTGCTTGAGCGATCTAAAAATGCTGCTTCAGCAAGGGGTTTATCAGACGTGTCAACTTCTTCAAAATGATACCGAACACCTAATTCAAAACCATCGACAACATCATAATCTAAGTAGTTAGCGCTTAACTCAGTTTGGTAGTTTTCTGCAACCACACCAGTAGAAGCAAACGCTAAAGAAGCCGCCAAAAGTAATTTTTTCATGTGCATTGTACAATTCCTGTATTTTAAAAAGCTTTGTCTAGAAAAAACATCATTGTTGAATCCCAAAGCTGGGCGAATTATAGTTATTTTGACGCTCTTTCCAACCAAGCGTTAACAAATTACTGCATTATCAATCAACAACACGCTGAGTTAGGTTGGTATTTAATCGATAAGAGTTAAAAAACTACAGGCTTGCCATGAAAATTAATACCTCTGCCCTACCCATACATCAATGCCTTCCCACATTACTGACTCACCTTAATGAATCCGATAGTGTTGTACTACAGGCACCACCGGGTGCGGGTAAAACCACATCTGTGCCCTTGGCTTTGCTTGACCAACCATGGGCAGAGGGTAAGAAAATCCTCATGCTAGAACCAAGGCGAATCGCCGCACTCAATGCGGCCAAATATATGGCTCATTTACTGGACGAGCAAGCAGGAGAAACCGTAGGTTACCGTATGCGTGGCGCGACAAAAGTGAGTTCAAAAACACGCATTGAGGTGATAACAGAAGGGTTATTAACGCGGCTGTTACAGTCAGACCCAGAACTTAACAATGTAGCCGCTATAATTTTTGATGAGTTTCACGAGCGTTCTATTCATACCGATACCAGCTTAGCGTTATGTATTCAGGCAAATGAACTATTTCGAAACACGCCATTAAAATTAATCGTAATGTCGGCGACGCTTGATGGTGAAGCGATATCGAGACTACTAAGCAACGCCCCGATTGTCACAAGTCAGGGGCGTTGCTACCCCGTGACAACACATTACTTAGATAAGCCCATTAAACTACCTAATACAAAAAATCACTTTCGTTCGGCTAACACACCGTTTTTTGACGATAATTTTTTGACGATAACTGTTAAAACGATTCAAACAGCATTAAAAAATGAAACAGGGAGTATTTTAGTTTTTTTACCGGGCGTACGTGAAATACAACACGTTAAAAACGCACTGTCGCCATATTTAAATAATAAAATACGTTGTTTTATTTTACATGGTAATTTAAATATGGCGGATCAACAAAAAGCCATGGAACCCGCCCTAATCAATGAACGAAAAATAGTATTAACAACAGATATTGCTCAAACAAGCTTGACCATTGAAGGCGTACGCGTTGTGGTTGACGCTGGTCTCACGCGCGGTGCATTATTTTCAGCAAAAACAGGTGTAACACGCTTACATACACATACTGTTAGCCAGGCTAGTGCAGAGCAACGTGAAGGCCGTGCAGGCCGAACAGAACCAGGAAGCTGCTACCGCTTATGGACGCAAAGCGAGCATAAACAAAAAGAAAAACAACCTGCACCAGAAATACTCACAAGTGATTTAACACCTTTAGCACTGACATTATTACAATGGGGAGTGAATGATCCCAATGAACTTCTTTGGCTGAACACACCACCCAACGGTCATTGGCAGCAAGCATTAAAAACGTTATATATGCTAGACGCAATTGATGAAAAAAACACACTGACAACCATAGGTGAACAACTCTGCGCTCTACCGTGCCACCCACGTATTGCGCGCTTATTAGTTGCTGCTAAATATTATAATGCCATTGAACTAGGCGCAGCATTGTCAGCCATACTAAGCGAAAAAAAACCAAAGCATGCAAGTGTTGATATTGAGCAAACCTTAACTTCGCTTTGCGAAAAAAAATTAAATAATAATCATCAATTTCGTTTAACATTAGCCACACGAAACACTCAAAATCTTGCACAACAGTTCATAAAAATACTTAACACACCTCAATTTAATATCAAAAATATAAAACCAAATAACGATACACCTAGCGCAGGCATATTACTCGCTTTTGCCTACCCCGATAGAATTGCAAAATTTAAATCATATACAGCTAAGCATGCTACTTACCAGCTTGCAAATGGTCGCGCAGCTAACGTAAATATAAGCGAAAGTATCAGCCAAAAAGAGTGGATAGTTGCGGTCGATTTAGGTGGCTTTTCAAATCAGAATGAAGATATTATCTATTGCGCAGGACGCTTAACTAAAGAGATAATCAATAGCGATTTATCAACCCTATTAAACAAAAAAATAATAGCTAAATGGGATGAAGAAAAAAATAAATTTACAGCATATATGCATACCTATTTACAACAATTATTAATATCATCCAAATCACTTCATCCTTTTCCTGCCGAAAAAAAGCAAGCAGCTTTAAGTGAATTAGTAAAATCAAAAGGATTAGACTTACTCAATATAAATAGTGAAACACAACAGTTAATAGCACGGGTCAATTTACTACATCAAACACTAGGCAACCCATGGCCAGATTTTTGTGAAGCGTCGCTACTTAGCTCGTTAGATACATGGTTACTGCCCAATATAAATAATATTCATACGTTATCTGATTTTAAAAAAATTAATATTAAATGTCTTCTTTTAGAATTATTGCCTTGGCCGTTATCGCAAGAAATACACACATTAGCACCCGAAAAAATAGCTATACCAAGCGGCCGTAAAGCCAATATTGATTACACAAAAACACCGCCTGTTTTAGCCGTAAAATTACAGGAAATGTTTGGCTGTGAAAACACACCCAAAATACTACAAAACCAAATAAGCTTAAGTATACATTTACTATCGCCGGCAAAAAGACCCCTTCAAATCACGCAAGATATTAGTGCATTTTGGGATAACAGCTATCACGAAGTTAAAAAAGAAATGAAAGGCCGTTACTCAAAACACCCTTGGCCAGACAACCCTAAAACCTTTAAAGCCACGGCACTGACTAAAAATAAAATGACTAAATCGTGATACAATTATTACTCGTATATTAAATCTTTTAAATTCACACAGTAAAATACGATACAGCCCAATTTTGAGTGTATGTTATGACCACAACCTTGCCATTAAACGGATGGAAAATCGCTATTCCCGAATCACGTCAACTTGATGTGTTAACTAACATGCTAGATGTACGCGGCGCACACGTTACACGCTGCCCATTAGTTGCAATACACGACAGCCCTAATGAAGCCGATATAAAACATTGGCTAATTGATTTTTGTGCTGGAAAATACGATGATTTAGTGATTCTCACTGGCGAGGGCATAAGACGCCTCAGCGGCTTTGCTGAACGCTTTGACATGACACCACAATGGCAAACTGCCTTGCAAAACGTACGTAAAATTGCTCGCGGCCCCAAGCCTGCTAGCGCACTTCGCGTATTTAGCACCAAACCCGACCTGCTTGGAACCGCCCCCACCACAGAAGGCGTTATAGCGACACTCGACACACTCGACCTAAGCGGCCGGCATGTTGCGGTACAGCTATACGGTGAAGAGCCGAATACGATATTACAAAACTATTTAAAAAATAAGCACATACATTACACCATTGTTGCACCGTATATTTATGCCTCTGATACTGAAACAAAAAAAGTCGAAGATTTTTTACGCATACTAATCAATCAAGATGTTGACGCTATGGTGTTTACAAGTGTTGTACAGGTAAAGCGGCTAAAAAATGTAGCGAAAGGTTTAGATTGCGAGCAAAAATTATGGGATGCGTTGAATGGCTTATGCGTTGTATCCGTCGGCCCTGTTATTACAGAGTTGCTAGCAACCTATGGTGTTGACGTCAAAGTAATGCCAGACGAGAAGTTTTTTATGAAACCTATGGTCAGAAAGCTGGTTAAATACATAGAAGAAAACCCAAAAACTAGCACTTAAATCCAGCCTTTTTGCTTCGCAATACGCGCCGCCTCTATACGGTTAGAGGCGTGTAATTTAGCTATCGCATCCGATAGGTAGTTTCTGACGGTTCCTTCAGATAAACACAGCTTCTGAGCAATATGAGCCGCTTTCACCCCTTCACCAGCCAGCTTTAATGCAAGCCTCTCTTTACTTGTTAACGGATCATTATCCTCCATTGCCATTAACGCTAACTCAGGGTCAATAATACGCTTACCGTTTTTAACACCTTTAAGTGTGGCTATCAACGTATCACTCGGAGTTTCTTTTAGGATAAACGCCTTTACCCCCATATTGATAGCCCGCTTGACATACCCCGATTTTGAGAACGTCGTCATAATAACGGTACATATTGACGGGTAATGAGCCTGAATATGCTCAGCTAATTCAAGGCCAGACATTTCAGGCATCTCTATATCGGTCAGCACAATATCAACAGGTGTATTTTTCAATATATTTAACGCCAACTGTCCATTGCTCGCTTTACCGACAACACGAATGGATGCGTCTAACGATAAAAGGCTCGCGAGTGCGTCAAGCATGAGTGTTTGATCTTCAACAATAAGAATATTTATCATATGTGTTACACCACCCACAAAAAGAACACCTAAGCCAAAACCGGGATATGTATATTAAGGCATAGCTTAGGGTCGAGCGTGATAACCATTGACCCCCCCAAATAACTAACCCGCTCACGCATACCTTTAATACCATTACCCTCATTCAAGAAAGGCAATTTTTCATTGGTTTGTACTGTAATACGTAATATGTTTTTTGATTGAGTGAGAGCGATGTAGGCGGTATCGGCATTACTGTGCCGTAATATATTTGTACCCCACTCTTTAATAAGCATAATACACGTTGATTCAACCGCAGAAGAGACATTAATATTGCTTATATTTTCTTCAACTGTAAAGCCTATTCGCTCTAACTGTAAACAAATTTGTTGAACGGTAGAAAGTACATTTTTTTGCTTGATATCTGTCACCGCATAACGTACTTCAGATAAAGATGAGCGAGCCAATGCGGCTAAATCATGTAATTCAATCATTGCTTTATCATAATGACGATGATGCACCATTTTTTCAGATAGCTCAGCTTTTATGGCGATAATTGATAACGAATGACCAAGTAAATCATGCAGATCTCTCGCTATACGTTCACGCTCAGCAAGAGTCGCTAGGCTCTTAATTTGAGCATGCTGTTCTTTTTGAATACAGCGGTGCAAATACTCTGCCCGCGATAATCGACCATATAAACCGATACCTATTGCAACACCCAAAGCAGGGGCCACAAAATACACAGAAAACCCATGATACAGCCCTCCTGACACAATAATGGCCATAATCACTAAACCGCCAAATAATAACGCCCTTTTTAAACCCAAATAAAAACTGCTTAAAAACAAGATATAACCAAACAAGGACGATGTCCCCATGGTAAGCGATGTACCTGCAAATAAAACCACAATTAACAAAACAAGCACAATGTAAATGTTGTGAGAAGGCAAAAATGTGGCCGTTAAGTACAAGCCAATAAAAACAGCATATAAAAGGCAATGACTGGCGACAGCTAATAACGTTACATCGTTAAATAAAACGACCGTAGGCATAAAATAAAACAATGAAAAAACAAGGCTGATGTAACACCAACGCCTTGTATCAGTTGAAGCTATAGATGGCATCATGGAGTGCACTCTTTATGTAAAAACAAAATGGTTTATTCAGATAATAAACGCTTCACCCAACCCGATTCAGGATTAAAAACCAAGGCTTGTCGCCAATCAGCGTACGCTTGATCAACATCACCTTGCTGCTTATAAAAAATACCCCGCCAAATATAAGCATCAACATAACCCCATTCGGCATCAGAAGGTACATATCGATCAGACCCAAAAACATCAATGGCATCACTTAAAAGCAATATAGCCTTTTGTGTGCTCCCACCATAAGCAATAGGGGTATTGCCTTTAATAATGGCATTTACCAACAAAAAACGTGGGTTATTGAAAGATACGATTGCCGCCTTATCTAAAATAAGATGAGATTTTGTACCATATACAGACGCTTTATCAGGCTCTAAACCGGCCTTATAACTGTATAAATACGCCAATAAAATCAGTGCCTCGGCATCGTTAGGTTGCTTATTAAGAACAGCCATACCGTTTTCAAGCTCATACACTGCTTTATGTATAAGCTGTTTGGCATGGTAAACAGAGGCCAAATGATAGTGCAAAAAAGCTAAATCATAGCCTTGATAACGATGCTTTAAGCTTACCATTGCATCAATATCGTGTAGGTTTGATAACACCTTAACACGGTCAATCTCAACTTGATCAGCCCTAATAAATGAAGAACACCCCATAAATACCAATACGAAAATAACATTATTTAACGTTTTCATTTGTCTCTCCTTGTTGTCGGTGAAGCCAGTATTAAGTAAAAAGAGGCTCAACATCATTGGGTTTTGTCATGCATTTACCCTGACAATTGTCATAACAACGCACTAACACACGATACATTAACGAGAAACTCTGCTTTTTAAGTCGAAAAGAATCTATTCAAAACTCACTCTTATACTTTTTTAGACTTAAAAACGTATAATATAAAAACATATATTTAGTGCACAATAAAAGTTATCAACATAAAAAAACAGCTTATTCACAGCATCAAACAACACAACAACGCTAGTTACTACCAACCACATAGGTTACTAACAGGCAATACATATAAACACCACAAATTAAAGTTAACCGCCAAACATGGGTGTAACTATGTGGATTAAGAGTACAAAACAACTGAATAAGATGAATATAAAAAAAGAGAAAAAGGACGTTCAATTTTACCTGTGGATAACAAGCCTACTTACCCACATCTTTTCGATAGTATCTCAGCAGGAACAACCTGTGTGTATACATATTTAATCATTATGTTAAAGCATTGATTTTATTAACAATATGTTACTTAACAACAGAAAAAACCCTGTGTATAAGTAACATATATAATAAATAAGACTTTATCTATAAACATAAATAACATTATTTAATATTTATTTATAAGAAAGCGATGTAAAAACTTTCAAAAATTTAAAGTTCTTTTTTTAAGCACTAGAATCTATAATGCTCGTCCTAACTAAATCAGGTTCTAAAACATGCTTTATCCAACAAAATATGATGTGATTGTGATTGGTGGTGGACATGCTGGTACTGAAGCCGCATTAGCTTCTGCTCGCTCAGGCAGTACCACATTATTGTTAACACATAATATTGAAACGCTAGGGCAAATGAGTTGTAACCCTGCAATAGGTGGAATAGGCAAGAGCCATTTAGTTAAAGAAATAGACGCATTGGGCGGTGTTATGGCCCAAGCAACCGATAAAGCCGGTATTCAATTTAGAATTTTAAATAATCGTAAAGGCCCAGCAGTAAGAGCAACGCGGGCTCAAGCTGACCGTATTTTATATAAAGCAGCTGTAAGAGAAGTATTAGAAAACCAGCCTAACCTAACCTTATTTCAACAAGCAGCAGATGACCTTGTTGTTCACGGTGATACTGTGACAGGTGTGAAAACTCAAATGGGTGTCATATTTGAAGCTCCGTGTGTCGTCTTAACCGCAGGTACCTTCCTTGGCGGGCGCATCCATATTGGTTTAGATAACCATAGTGGCGGCCGCGCGGGTGACCCCCCCTCTATTGCGTTGGCTGATCGTTTACGTGAATTACCACTTCGAGTCGACCGCCTAAAAACAGGAACGCCTCCGCGTATTGATGCAAAAAGCGTCGATTTTAGCGGTTTAGAAAAGCAATGGGGCGAAGACGTCACGCCGATTATGTCTTATATGGGCAAAGCATCTGACCACCCTGAACAAACATGTTGTTGGATTACCCATACTAATAGTCAAACACACGATATTATCCGTTCAGGCTTTGAACGCTCACCCATGTTTACCGGCATTATTGAAGGTGTTGGCCCACGCTACTGTCCGTCAATCGAAGATAAAATTAACCGTTTTGCCGATAAAGACAGCCATCAAATTTTTGTTGAGCCAGAAGGCTTAACCACACACGAGCTGTACCCAAACGGTATATCAACTAGCCTGCCTTTTGATATACAAATGGCATTTGTACGCTCTATTAAAGGGTTTGAAAACGCCCATATTACTCGCCCAGGCTATGCCATTGAGTATGATTTTTTTGACCCCCGTGATTTGCAATACAGTTTTGAGACAAAATCGCTTAGCGGATTATTTTTTGCAGGACAAATTAACGGTACAACAGGTTACGAAGAAGCAGGCGCACAAGGCTTACTTGCGGGTATTAACGCATCACGTAAAGCACAAGGTTTAGATGCCTGGAGCCCAAGGCGAGATGAAGCTTATATTGGTGTATTGGCTGATGATCTCATTACTATGGGCACAAAAGAGCCATACCGCATGTTTACTAGCCGTGCCGAATACCGTTTATTATTACGTGAAGACAACGCCGATATGCGTTTAACTGAAGCAGGCCGCAAGATGGGTTTGGTCGATGACGCAAGGTGGGAAGCCTTTGAGAAAAAACGCGAAAGCATTGCGCTAGAAACGCAGCGTTTACAATCAACATGGATTCAACCTAAAACCGAGCAAGCAACAGCGTTAGAGCAAAAATTACCATCACAGCTTGCACGAGAATATTCACTCCTCGATTTACTTAAGCGCCCTGAGTTAGTCTACGGTGACGTTGCTAGCTTAAAAGGTGAAGCCGTTAGTGATAAACAAGTGGCCGATCAAGTAGAGATTAACGTGAAATACGCAGGTTATATTGCTCGTCAACAAGATGATATTACACGCCTACAGCAACATGAAAACACGCCTATACCTTCTAGTTTTGACTACCAAAGTGTTGAGGGGTTATCAAACGAGTTAACCCAAAAACTGGTTGAGGCTAAGCCAGAAACCCTTGCTCGTGCATCGCGCATTCAAGGTATGACACCCGCCGCAGTCTCTCTTATTTTGGTGTATCTTAAAAAACGCGGTTTATTGAAAAGTGCGTCCAAAGCAAGTGCGTCAGCCTCATGATAATGGCTCTCTGAGTAATCATAGGTATTTCAATTGTTTTTGAGCATACCTTTATGTCATCCTCTGGTGCACTTTTGAGTTGTTATCAGGGGACAAATTAAAGAGTATGCGCTTCCCTTCACACCCTGTTTTAAAACAAAATAAGATCATTATGTTAACGTCAACACAGCAGTCTCATTTTTATGAGCAGATTCAGCAGTACGCTCACTCTCAATTATTAACATTAACGCACGAGCAAATAGATACGATTTTGCAGTATCTAAATTTGTTTATTAAGTGGAATAAGACTTACAACTTATCAGCTATTCGAGAGCCAAATGATATGTTTACCAAGCATATACTCGATAGCCTGAGTGTTGCGGCGCATATTGAAGGTGAGCGTTTTATTGATGTGGGTACGGGTGGCGGCCTGCCTGGGCTGGTTTTGGCTATTTGCTTTCCGCACCGAGAATTTGTGTTATTGGATTCGGCGGGTAAAAAGACGCGATTTTTAGAAAATGTAAAACGTGAATTAAAACTGACTAACGTCGATGTTCAAAATTTACGTGTAGAGTCCTACACGCCCGGTGCGCGTTTTGATGGTGTCATTAGTCGTGCTTTTGCTTCCCTACACGATATGCTGCACTGGTGCGCGCATTTAGTTAATGATAACGGCCGTTTTTATGCTATGAAAGGGATCGAGCCGCATGACGAGCTCAAACAGCTCGATAAACAATATCAATTACACGCTGTAAAAACGTTAACCGTTCCTAATCTGGATGCAAATCGTTGCTTAGTCGAATTATCACTGGCTCAATGACGTCACGAACGTGCATAATATCCGCCAATTACATTTATAGTAAATTTATAGTTAAGTGTTATTACGCAGATTAACGGCTTACAACTATTTATAAGGCAGTACCGTGACAACAATTTATGCAATAGCGAATCAAAAAGGCGGTGTGGGTAAAACAACCACCTCCGTTAACTTGGCGGCCTCGCTCGCCTCGACTAAGAAAAAAGTTTTATTGGTTGATCTAGACCCCCAAGGTAATGCCACTATGGGTGCTGGCGTTGATAAGAACAACGCTCAACATACCGTTTATCATGTCCTGCTCGGGCTAAATACCGCGAGTGAATCGATTGTGACTACCGCACTTGAAGGGTTTGATGTCTTGGCTGCTAACAGTGATTTAACCGCTGCCGAAGTTGAATTACTGGAAGTCGATAACAAAGAATTTCAACTAAAAGACGCGCTTGGTCGTTTAGGTGACGCCTACGATTACGTTGTTATAGATTGCCCGCCGTCATTAAACATGCTTACGGTTAACGGATTGTGTGCTTGCACGGGGGTGATTATCCCTATGCAGTGTGAGTACTATGCCCTTGAAGGTTTATCGGCGCTCGTCAACACAATCAATAATATTCAAAGTGCGCTACACCCGACATTAAATATCGAAGGTATTTTACGTACGATGTATGACCCCCGTAACAGTTTGACGGGAGATGTGTCTGCACAATTAAACGAGTATTTTGGCGATAAAGTCTACCATACGTGCATTCCACGTAATGTACGATTAGCTGAAGCACCTAGTTTTGGTCAGCCTGTCATTACTTACGATAAGCAATCTAAAGGGGCTATTGCTTATTTAGCCCTTGCTGGTGAAGTCATAAAGCGCAACCAAACAGCATAAATAACGCTACATGAGTAGTGTAATAGGTTTTAAAGTACACGTTAGGATAAAACATGGCTAAAAGAAAAGGTTTAGGGCGCGGCTTGGATGCCCTGCTTGGTGGCAACACAACAGCAAAACCCGCCGAGGTAATAAAAGCAGCCACGAACGCTGCTGTTGCCCCCACTACCGAAGTGGACGGCGTACTTAAAACATTGCCTGTTGAATTATTGTCGCGTGGTAAATACCAACCGCGTAAAGATATGAGGCCAGAATCACTTGAAGAGTTGGCGCAATCTATAAAAGCGCAAGGCATCATGCAGCCTATTATTGTGCGTCCAACAAGCGACACACACTATGAAATTATTGCGGGTGAGCGTCGTTGGCGCGCGACACAACTCGCGGGTCTAGATGCTATTCCTGCGATTGTGCGTCATATCCCGGATGAAACCGCCATTGCTATGGCGCTAATTGAAAATATTCAGCGTGAAGATCTCAATCCACTAGAAGAAGCGTTAGCACTAAAACGCTTACAAGATGAGTTTGATCTCACGCATCAAGAAGTTGGCGAGGCCGTGAGTAAATCTCGCGCGGCGGTATCTAACTTATTACGCTTGCTAAATTTGACCCCAGATGTGCGTACACTGCTTGAACATGGGGATATCGAAATGGGGCATGCTCGTTGTTTGTTAAGCCTAGATAGCGCTATGCAAAAACAGTGTGCTCAAGAAATTATTACAAAAGCGTTATCTGTGAGGCAGGCCGAGGCGTTAGTGAGAAAGGCGCTCGCCCCACCTGTCGAAAATAATGACAAAACAGGTGCAAACCAAGATATCCACCAGTTAGAAGAAAAACTGGGTGAGCATATTGGTGTGCCAGTGCAGGTTCAGCATTCGGCAAAAGGCAAAGGTAAATTAGTCTTAAAATACAATAGCCTTGATGAATTAGATGGCATATTGGCGCACTTACAATTTGAACAGTAACTGCTGCGACAGCATTTTCTGACTAACATTTTTTGTGGTATCTACCCAGTAAACTACATAGACTTAAAGTTTTATTTGGCGAGTGATTTTATGTCAAAAATTACTAAAAAATAACTAAATAGTGCGAAAACATGATTGAAGATGGTGCGTTCTGCATTTTTATGAGAAAAAGTGCCTGCTAAGGGGGCGTGTACCTTGCAGCTCGGCGCGTAACTCCTTATAATCCGCCCAGATTTAAAAATGATCAAAAAACAAACCTGAATTCAGAAAAATCAGCCGTTTGTTAGATCAAAAAAATGGTAAAAAAGTCATCTAAAAAGCACAAAACGTAAAATATTCACGTATATGGTGCTAGTTTAAACACTAGAAGCAACATTTATGGCCACCTCAAAAAGTAACGCGCGTGTTCATCCCGTACTTTTAACGTTAGGTTGGCAGTGTTTTGCACTTTTTTTAGTGTTAGTTGTCGCCTTTTTAACCTCACAACCGTGGTTGTTGATTAAATCGTTTTGTTTGGGGTGTGCAATATTTGCATTACCTAACACATATTTTACGCTGTTGGCGTTTAAGTTTGACGCTAATAAGCATGCTGTTTTGGCAGCAAACTCCATAATGAAAGGGGAGCGCGGTAAATTAATATTAGTTGCGACAGGTTTTGCGCTGGTATTTAAAACAACACCGCAGCTACAACCCCTGTTTTTGTTTACAGGTTTTATTTATTTTGTGTGTTTGCAGTGGCTAATATCGCTACATATAGCCAAGCAGAGTCGTTTAAACATTAACTAAAAGATTATTTTTATGGCGAGCGAAGAGTTAACAACTACCGGTTATATCCAACATCACCTTCAAAACCTAACTTATGGCAAATTGCCTGCGGGTTATGTACGTACTGATTACAGTGGTAACACCACTGAATTAGACAGCAGCACATGGACACTTGCAAAATCGTCTCAAGAAGCAAAAGACATGGGTTTTCAAGCGGTTCACTTAGATACGCTTGGTTGGGGTATCTTTTTAGCTATACTCATTGGTTTTGTGTTTAGGCGTGTAGCGGTTAACGCTAAACCTGACACACCTAAAGGTATGCAAAGCTTTGTAGAGCTAGTAACTGACTTTGTTAACGATACAGTGAAAGGTCTCTTTAATCATTCGCACACCAACAAATTTGTCGCACCTATGGCGCTCACTATTTTTACGTGGGTGTTTATGATGAACCTAATGGATCTCATTCCTGTTGATTGGTTACCTGTTGCTGCGCAGTTTATTGCAGGTGATAGTCATTTTTACTTTAAAGTGGTGCCAACAACCGATCCCAACGCTACTCTGGGTATGGCATTTACTGTTTTCTTCTTAATGATCTTGTTTAGTATTCGCGCTAAAGGCGTTGGTGGCTTCTTAAAAGAGTTAGCCTGTCACCCTTTTTGGGCACCAAAAGGCAAAGGTTATTTGAATGTTTTATTGCTGCCTATTAACCTTGTGTTAGAAACCATTGCGTTAATCGCTAAGCCTATTTCACTGGGTTTGCGTTTATTCGGAAACATGTACGCAGGTGAAACCATCTTTATCCTTATTGCTATTTTATTCAGCCTTGGCTTTGTATTTGGTATTTTAGGTGGTGTTTTACAGTGGGCATGGGCCGTATTCCACATTCTTGTTATCACGCTACAGGCGTTTATCTTTATGGTGCTGACCATTGTTTATATGGAAATGGCGCACGCAGATTTAGATGACGATCACTAATTTTTAATCACTTTTATTTTTATCTTTAACTTTAACTTTTAAATCTTTACCGGAGAGTATTATGGAACAAGCAATCGTTTATATCGCAGCAGCAGTTATGATCAGCTTCGCAGCACTAGGTACAGCATTAGGTTTTGGCGCGTTAGGCGGCAAGTTACTTGAAGGTTGTGCACGTCAGCCAGAACAAGGCCCAGCTCTACAGGGTAAAATGTTCTTAATGGCAGGTCTATTGGATGCGGTTCCAATGATCGGTGTTGGTCTTGGCATGTACTTGATCTTTGCTGTTGCTCCAGGCTTATAATTTTTACCTTTCACCGTTCAAATTTATGTATAAAGAGGTGTTAGTGTGAATATTAATTACACGATTATTGGTCAGTCGCTAACTTTTATCGTATTTGTACTGTTTTGTATGAAATACGTTTGGCCTCAGCTAATAGCCCTAATGGAAGATCGCGAACAGCGTATCGCCAAAGGCTTAGAAGCTGCAGAAAAAGCTGATAAAGATCTAGAGCTTGCCAAAATTGAAGTAGCAAAAGCATTAAAAGACGCAAAAGAACAAGCGGCTTCTATTCTTGATCAAGCAAATAAGCGTGCAGCTCAGATTGTTGAAGATGCAAAAGTGTCGGCAGTAGAAGAAGCCGACCGCATCAAGCATGCTGCACATGCTGAAGTTGATCGTCAAGTATCTCAGGCTACTGAAGAGCTACGCAGCAAAGTAGCGGTTCTAGCAATTGCTGGTGCAGAGAAAGTATTAGGTGCAGAGGTTGATGCGAAAGCACACAACGACATGCTGACTAAATTAGCAGCAAACCTATAACTGGAGCATAAGCAATGGCAGAACTAACAACGTTGGCACGCCCATACGCAAAAGCGGCCTTTATTGTTGCAAAAAACAGTAAAGAGCTTAGCGCTTGGGATAACGCCTTAAAAGTTGCTGCAACTGTCTCGCTACATGAAAAAGTTCAAGCTTTATTATCTTCACCTAACTTAACAGCACAACAAAAGGGCGACCAATTGTGTGCTGTTGTAGGTGAAGGGTTAAGCGAAACACAACAAAACTTTTTGCATGTTTTGGCGCAAAATCAACGCTTAGGTTTACTCTCAGAAATATATGCGCTTTTTGAAAACTTAAAAGCGCAGCACGAAAAAGTGCTCGATGTTTCTGTTGATTCAGCCTTCGAAATTGATTCGCAGTTAGAGCAACAGTTAATCACAGCCTTAAGTAAAAAACTGGATCGCGACGTAACGTTACAAACCTCAGTTGATGAGTCTTTGTTAGGTGGTGTGCTTATCCGTGCGGGTGATACCGTAATCGATGGTTCTGTGCGTGGGCGCTTGGCAAAACTTGCCGACACCCTAGACGTGTAACCGAACCTAAATTCAGAATTAAAGGAATACCAGTATGCAACAACTGAATCCTTCCGAAATCAGTGAAATTATTAAGCAACGGATAGACGGTCTTACTGTTTCTACCGAAGCGCAAAACGAAGGTACTGTCGTTTCTGTAACAGACGGTATTATCCGCATTCATGGTCTTGCCGATGTTATGTATGGCGAGATGATTGAATTTGAAGGCGGTGTTTACGGTATCGCACTTAACCTTGAGCGTGACTCTGTTGGTGCAGTTATTCTTGGTGATTACCAAGGTGTAGCCGAAGGCCAAACATGTAAATGTACAAGCCGTATTCTTGAAGTACCTGTTGGTGAAGAGTTATGTGGCCGCGTTGTAGACGCACTAGGTAACCCTATCGACGGTAAAGGTGCTATCAACGCAAAGAAAACCGATGCTATTGAAAAAATCGCACCGGGCGTAATTGCACGTCAATCGGTTGATCAGCCAGTGCAAACGGGTCTTAAAGCCGTTGATACTATGGTGCCAATTGGCCGTGGCCAGCGCGAGCTTATTATTGGTGACAGACAAACAGGTAAAACCGCC
Source organism: uncultured Saccharophagus sp. (assembly GCA_937920545.1). Classification (GTDB taxonomy): domain Bacteria; phylum Pseudomonadota; class Gammaproteobacteria; order Pseudomonadales; family Cellvibrionaceae; genus Saccharophagus. The sequence continues at coordinate 27,956 of CAKZUG010000002.1, read as the reverse complement.
GTTGCTGTTGATGCAATCATCAACCAAAAAGGTACAGGCATTAAATGTATCTATGTGGCGATTGGTCAAAAGGCATCGTCTGTTGCTGCAGTTGTACGTAAGTTAGAAGAGCATGGCGCGATGGATCACACTATTGTGGTTGCCGCGACAGCTTCTGACCCTGCAGCTATGCAGTTCTTAGCCCCATTTGCGGGTTGTACAATGGGTGAGTACTTCCGCGATCGCGGTGAAGACGCACTTATTATATATGATGATTTAACAAAGCAAGCTTGGGCTTACCGCCAGATCTCGCTTCTTTTACGTCGTCCACCGGGCCGTGAAGCCTACCCAGGTGATGTATTCTACTTACACTCACGTTTACTAGAGCGTTCAGCACGCGTAAACGCGGTACACGTAGAAAAACTGACTAACGGTGAAGTGAAAGGTAAAACAGGTTCATTAACAGCCTTACCTATTATTGAAACACAAGCTGGTGACGTATCTGCATTCGTACCCACCAACGTTATCTCGATTACCGATGGTCAGATCTTCCTAGAAACCGACCTATTCAATGCGGGTATTCGCCCAGCAATGAACGCCGGTATTTCGGTATCGCGTGTAGGTGGTTCAGCACAAACTAAAGTCATCAAAAAGCTATCTGGTGGTATTCGTACCGCATTGGCTCAGTACCGCGAACTGGCTGCTTTCTCGCAGTTTGCTTCTGACCTAGATGATGCGACCAAAGCCCAGCTTGAGCACGGTGAACGTGTAACCGAGCTAATGAAGCAAAAGCAATACTCTCCACAAAGCGTGGCAGAGATGGCTGTGGTTGTGTACGCGGCAAACGAAGGCTTCTTACAAGATGTTGAGGTTTCAAAAATCGAAGCATTTGAAAGCGCCTTGTTATCGTACATGAACAGCTCGCACGCAGAGCTTATGGGTAAAATGAACGATGGTAGCTACAGTGGTGACATTGCTGAAGGCTTAAAATCGGCATTAGGTAACTTTAAAGCCACGCAAACTTGGTAATCTATCATGGCTAGCGGTAAAGAAATACGTACCCAGATTGGGAGTATTAAAAACACGCAAAAAATTACCAGCGCAATGGAAATGGTCGCGGCAAGTAAAATGCGCCGTGCCCAAGACCGTATGGAAAAAGGCAAGCCGTATGCATCGCGTATGCGTGCGGTTGTCGGCCATATTGCAAATGGTAACCCCGAATATAAGCACTTGTACTTGCAAGAGCGCGACGTTAAACGCGTGGGTTATATTGTTGTATCTACCGACCGAGGATTATGCGGCGGCTTAAACACCAACCTATTTAAGCAAGTTATCGTTCACAGTAAAAAGTGGGCCGATAAAGGTGTCGATGTTGATTTATGTTGTATCGGCGCAAAAGGGGCTTCTTTCTTTAACTCTGTTGGCGGCAAAATTGTTGCCAGTGTTCGTGATATTGGCGAAAAGCCAAAAGTCTCGACGCTTATTGGCAGTGTTAAAGTGATGCTAGACGCCTTTGCCGATAACAAAATCGACAAGCTATATTTGGTTAGCAATGAATTTGTAAACACCATGACACAAACACCAAAGGTTGAGCAATTGCTGCCTTTGATGCCTGATGAAGACGAAAAGCTACAACACCAATGGGATTACCTCTACGAACCAGAAGCGCGCGATTTACTCGACGGCTTACTGATTCGTTATATTGAATCTCAGGTGTATCAAGCTGTAGTCGAGAATGGTTCTTGTGAGCAAGCAGCGCGGATGATTGCAATGAAAAGTGCAACCGACAACGCGGGTGATCTCATTGACGGTCTGCAGTTGGCTTATAACAAAGCCCGACAAGCCGCCATTACACAAGAGCTTTCAGAGATTGTAAGTGGTGCCTCAGCGGTATAACCGCGCCTGGCATGTTTACTGGATTCATACGAATCTTATTAAAAGAATTTTATTTATTACGAGGAAGCGAAAATGAGTAGCGGACGTATCGTACAAATTATCGGTGCCGTTATCGATGTGGAATTCCCACGCGATTCTGTGCCCAAAGTTTACGACGCTTTAACCGTCACAGGTAAAGGCTTAACATTAGAAGTACAGCAACAACTTGGTGATGGCGTTGTTCGCGCGATTGCAATGGGTGGTTCTGAAGGTATCAGCCGTGGTTTAACGGTTGAGAACACCAATGCACCGATTCAAGTACCTGTTGGTACTGAAACGCTAGGTCGCATCATGGATGTTTTAGGTAACCCTATCGATGAGTGTGGCCCAATTGGTGAAAAAGAGCGTGCAGCCATTCACCGTAAAGCGCCAAACTATGACGAGCTAGCTGCATCTGAAGAGCTACTAGAAACCGGTATCAAAGTGATCGACTTAGTTTGCCCGTTTGCGAAAGGTGGTAAAGTGGGTTTGTTTGGTGGTGCGGGTGTAGGTAAAACCGTTAACATGATGGAGCTTATCAACAACATCGCTACTGAGCACTCAGGTTTATCTGTGTTTGCTGGTGTAGGTGAGCGTACTCGTGAAGGTAATGACTTCTACTTTGAGATGCAAGAAGCTGGCGTTGTTAACGTTGAGCAATTTGATAAATCAAAAGTGGCCATGGTTTATGGTCAGATGAACGAGCCACCCGGAAACAGACTACGTGTTGCCTTAACAGGTTTGACCATGGCTGAAAAATTCCGTGACGAAGGTAAAGACGTTCTATTGTTTGTTGATAACATTTACCGTTACACACTTGCAGGTACCGAGGTGTCAGCACTGTTAGGTCGTATGCCTTCAGCGGTAGGTTACCAGCCAACATTGGCAGAAGAAATGGGTGTACTACAAGAGCGTATTACATCAACTAAGAATGGTTCTATTACATCTATCCAAGCGGTATACGTACCTGCGGATGATTTAACCGATCCATCGCCTGCTACCACGTTTGCTCACTTAGATTCGACAGTTGTACTTAGCCGTGACATTGCTGCAAAAGGTATTTACCCTGCAATTGATCCGCTCGATTCAACCTCGCGTCAGCTTGACCCATTAATCATTGGCCAAACTCATTACGATATCGCTCGTGGTGTGCAATCTGTATTGCAACGTTATAAAGAGCTGAAAGATATTATTGCTATCTTGGGTATGGATGAATTATCTGAAGAAGATAAATTAACTGTAACACGTGCGCGTAAAATCGAACGTTTCTTATCTCAGCCATTCCACGTTGCCGAAGTATTTACAGGCGCGCCTGGCAAATATGTGAGCCTTAAAGATACCATTGCTGGTTTCACAGGCTTATTAAATGGCGAATACGACAGCTTACCCGAGCAAGCTTTCTACATGGTAGGTACCATGGAAGAAGCGATCGAAAAAGCTAAAAAGATGAGCGAAAAAGCGGCTTAAACCGCAATAGAGGCAAATATCATGGCAACGACAATCCATTGCGATATCGTTAGCGCCGAAGAAGAGATATTCTCTGGTTCGGTTGAGCTGTTAGTCGCCGCATCTATTCAAGGAGACGTGGGTATTGGTCATGGCCATGCCCCGCTTCTTACCTCATTAAAACCCGGCCCAATCCGCATGAAAAAAGCAGATGGCGAAGAAGAAGTTTACTACGTCTCGGGTGGTTTTCTAGAGGTTCAACCTCACATTGTTACAGTGCTTGCCGATACAGCACTGCGTGAAGGTGATATGGATGAGTCTGCTGCACAAGCTGCAATGAATGAAGCGGTTAAATCGCTTTCTCACAGCAGTGAAGGCTTAGATTACACTAAAGCGGCAACACAGCTTGCAGAAGCTGCTGCGCAACTTAGAACGCTTCAAGCGATTCGCAAACAGTTAAACAGATAAAATTTTGTTAAGATCTCAAAAAGCAGCTTCGGCTGCTTTTTTTTTGTGTAAAATACGGATTTACCCAATAAAAATACCCTATCTAAACGGGTTGTGTTTAAACGAGGATACACCATGTTAGACGTAATTATTCTTGCCGCGGGCAAAGGAACAAGAATGCACTCTGACACACCCAAAGTGTTGCATACCCTAGCAGGCCAATCATTTTTACAGCACGTGTTAAATAAAGCACAGAGCCTCCATGCCAATAACATTCATGTGGTTGTGGGCCACGGTAGCGAGGCAGTCAAAGCCGCCTTACCCGACAATATAAATGTGGTTGAGCAAACCGAGCAGTTGGGCACAGGCCACGCGGTGATGCAGGTATTACCACACCTTGCCGACGATACCACCACGCTTATTTTATATGGCGATGTACCGCTCACATCGGCAGATACCCTACAAAAATTACTTACATTACCCAGCCAAAACAGCATGGGCTTGTTAACGGTAAACCTTGATAACCCAATGGGTTATGGCCGTATCGTCCGTGTGGCTAATAGCGTACAAGCTATTGTCGAGCAAAAAGACGCCACGCCAGATCAATTATTGATTAATGAAGTCAACACTGGCGTTATGGCGGTGAACAGCACCCATCTTAAAAAATGGGTGTCGGGTTTATCCAATCAAAACGCCCAAAACGAATACTACCTAACCGATATTATTGCCGCCGCCTGCGCTGATAATATCAGTGTTAATACCAGCCAGCCCACTTATGAGCACGAAGTATTAGGCGTTAATAACCGCCTACAGCAAGCGCAGCTTGAGCGTATTTATCAAATGCAAATGGCGCAACTGCTTATGGAGAAGGGCGCGACTTTACTTGACCCTGCTCGGTTTGATTGCCGTGGTACGCTCACGGTGGGCAAAGATTGTGTTATAGATGTGAACTGTATTTTCGAAGGCGATGTGGTTTTGGGCGATAACGTTGTCATCAACGCGAACTGCATCATTAAAAACAGCACCATCGAAAGTGATTGTGTGATTGATGCCTACTCAAATATTGATGAGGCTCACCTAAAAGCGCATTGCCGCGTTGGCCCCTATGCACGCCTGCGCCCGCAAACAGTGCTCGAAGAAGCGGTACGCATTGGTAATTTTGTCGAGGTAAAAAAATCGACCATTGGCCAAGGCAGCAAAATAAACCACTTAAGTTATATTGGCGATGCCGAAATAGGTCACAGTGTAAACGTAGGCGCGGGCGCGATTACCTGTAACTACGATGGCCATAATAAACATGTTACACGTATTGGCGACAACGCCTTTATTGGCTCAAACAGCGTGTTAATTGCGCCTATTTCCGTGGGCAATAATGCCTTTACAGCCGCAGGCTCGGCGTTATCTTCTAACGTAGAAGATGATCGGTTAGCCATATCGCGTGCACAGCAAAAAAATATTTCTGGTTGGAAACGTCCAACAAAAAATTAAAAAATATTTAATCATTAAATTTTGACGTTAAATTTGAACGTTAAATTTAAAAGTTTAAAGATTAAAACTTTTCTTTTTATTATTAACATACCCCGTCCATAAAACACGGGGTATGTTCCTTATTCCAATAAAGGATTCCCTATGTGTGGCATAGTTGGCGCTGTAGCGCAACGCGATGTGGTTGATATATTACTCGAAGGTTTACGCCGTTTAGAATACCGTGGATACGATTCTGCCGGTGTAGCCATTATTAACCAAGATAAAAACCTCACACGCATTAGGCGCACGGGTAAAGTACAAAGCCTAAGCGATGCCGTAGCACTAAGCCAGCAATCCGATGCACAATCGGTATCGGGGGGCACAGGTATTGCCCATACACGCTGGGCAACACATGGTGAACCTACCGAGCGCAACGCTCACCCACATGTATCCAATACCCATATTGCCGTGGTACATAATGGCATTATTGAAAATCACGCAACACTAAAAGAGCAGCTCACCGCACAAGGGTGCGTGTTTACCTCCGATACCGATACCGAAGTTATCGCACATTTAGTGCAGCAAGCGGTTGATCAGAAACACAGTTTATTAAAAGCCGTTCAGCACACCGTTAAAAAACTAGAAGGGGCATACGGTACAGTCGTTGCCGATAAAGAAGATCCATCACGTTTAGTGGTTGCCCGCTCAGGTAGCCCGTTAGTGATTGGTTTAGGTATTGGCGAAAACTTTATTGCCTCCGATCAGCTTGCCTTATTACCCGTTACCCGCCGTTTTATTTTTTTAGAAGAAGGCGACGTTGCCGAAATCACCCGCACAAATGTGAGCATCTTTGATGTAAACGGTCATGCCGTTGAGCGTGAGATTATAGAATCAACCATAAACTATGATGCCGGCGATAAAGGCCATTACCGTCATTACATGCTCAAAGAAATATACGAGCAACCTAGCGCAATCATTAACACGTTAGAAGGTCGCTTAAACGATACCACCGTACTCGACGAGACATTCGGCAACGGTGCAACCGCACTGTTTAAAACCGTCAAGCATATTCAAATTGTGGCCTGTGGTACCAGTTACCATGCAGGTATGGTTGCACGTTACTGGTTAGAGTCGGTGGCGGGTATTGCATGTAATATCGAAATAGCCTCCGAGTTTCGTTACCGTAAATCGGTTGTACACCCAAATAGCTTACTCATTACCATTTCGCAATCAGGCGAAACAGCCGACACACTCGCCGCATTGCGCTTGGCAAAAGAGATAGGCTACAGCGCAAGCCTAGCTATTTGTAATGTGGCAGGTTCATCACTTGTACGCGAATCTGATTTAGCCTTTATGACACGCGCAGGCACCGAAATAGGCGTTGCCTCAACCAAAGCCTTTACCACGCAACTTGTGGGTTTTGCTTTATTGACCATGGCAATTGGCAAACATAACGGCATGACAACCGAAGCGCAAACCACACTTAACCAAGCGCTTAAACATTTGCCAGTTTTACTTGAACAAACACTTAAGCTTGATGAGCAAATCGAAGCCTTAGCTCAAGAATTTGCCGATAAACATCACGCCCTCTTTTTGGGCCGTGGTGATCAATACCCCATTGCAATGGAAGGTGCCCTTAAGCTCAAAGAAATCTCCTATATTCACGCAGAAGCGTACGCCGCAGGCGAACTCAAACACGGCCCATTGGCATTAATTGATGCCGAAATGCCCATTATTGTGGTCGCGCCAAATAATGATTTACTCGAAAAACTAAAATCCAATGTCGAAGAAGTTCGCGCCCGTGGCGGCGTACTCTATGTGTTTGCCGACGAACAAGCCAAATTTAAAGGTGATGACACTTTACGTGTTATCAATATCCCGCATGTAGAACCGCTACTCGCCCCTATTCTTTACACGCTACCTTTACAGCTGCTGTCATACCATGTTGCCATTATAAAAGGCACCGATGTAGACCAGCCGCGTAATTTAGCCAAATCTGTAACCGTAGAGTAAATACAAAATGAAAAAATATATTGTTGTTATGTTAGCGTTTTTAAACTTTGGTTGTGCGGTTGCGTTTGGCCCAAAATTTGAAGGCGCAGAAGTAAAAAGCGATAAAGCCCTAGTGTACGTGTACCGTGAAAAAACATTTTACGGATCGGGTAATATGCTTATTCCAAGGTTATGGCTAGATGATAAAAAAATCGGCAGCATGCGCATGGGTGGCTACCACGTGTTTTCACTCGACCCCGGTCAATATGTACTAGACATGCGCGCCACCCTAGGCGGTACCCTCAAGAAAAAAACAATCAAGGTAGCCGCAGGCGATATTAAATTTTTTGAATATGCCGAATTCATGACAGGCATGAACAGCTACGGCGGCACAAACGTCGCAACAGGCTCAAGTATGTTTATAGAAAAAACAGAAATAAAAGCCATGCCCGAAATTATAAAAACCAAACGCCTTTCAATGAATTTTTTTGATGAGTAACTTTTATACAAATACAGCTATACGAATATAGCCAATGATTTTTTGGTAGTTTTAATTGTTTAATTAACGATTTTTACTGCATACGTATTCATCACCCTGCATACGTATGCATTCTCTCCTCGCTCTTCCCTTTCTATATAGTACTTACACATAGCATGCTAATAAAACCATAATAAATTTTAGCGTGTTCAATACAGTCAAAATAATAATTAGGGCATGTTTTCTTATAGCGTGCCTTTTACGTTTGTATATCTATGGAGCACTGCCGTGCGGGGTTTTGTTATGCGATTTTCTTTGCGTTTTATATTTTTAGTGAGTACGTTTTCTTTGGTGGCATGTAATGGCGATACCGCTATATCGCCTGATAATGGTCATACACCGCCCGAGCCAGTTATGGCTGCGCCAGACCCTACAGACACACCAATAGACAGAGAGCCTGAAACAGAAACTCCCGCCGAGCCAACGCAGCCAATAGGTATTGATTTACCGGTCATGCTCGCGGCTAATCAAGTCATTATGTTTTATCACCGTGCCGATGGCGAATACGATGATTGGGGTTTACATTTATGGAATACGCCAGAATGTAACGTGTTATCTGATGCATCGCTTGCTGGTGTTACTTGGCCAACCCCATTTTTACCCACGGGTTTTGATGAAGAACGCGGCGCTTACTTTGTATTAGATACCACGCAAAGCGTAGGTTGCTTTAATTTTATTATGCATAAAGGCGACGAAAAATCTTTAAGCGAAACAGATTTAACCTACGATTTAAGCCAAGGTGTAGTATTAATTACTGATCACGATACGCAAGAGATTACCTACCCATTAGACCCAAGCGCATCGCTACCGTTTACCTTACAAGATAACCAAGCCGCCATTATTTATAAGCGAGACGATAACGCCTATGAAGGTTGGGGTTTACACTTATGGAAAGATACTAATTGTAGCGCCCTTGCAGATAGCACATTAGAGGGCGTGGTATGGGAATCACCCAAATTACCGACAGCGATTGATGATGCCATTGGTGCTTACTTTATCTTAGATTTAAGTGAGCCACAGGGCTGTATTCATTACATTATTCACAAGGGGGATGAGCGCGGCCAAGGTGAGGGTGATTTCGCACTCGATTTAACATTAGGTAACGTGTTATTTACTCAGCATGGCAGCGGTGACATTCGCTATAGCGGTACGCAAGCCGAGCCTCTGGTCACGCTTACCCATGCCTCTGCGCATATGGTCGATGCCAGCACACTCATTTGGAATACCCCAGCAAACACGCAAACAGTAGAAATAAGATCAAGCTTAACAGGTGATGTTATTGTCGAAAATGGCATCGCTCAAAACGGCACTATTCTTACCACCATGCAAGGTACGATTAGTGCAGAAGCCGCAGCGAAGTTTCCGCATATTGCCACGTGGCCAGCGTATGCCGTTGATGCCAGCACAGATGCAGTTAAAGCCGCGTTAAAAGGCCAGCTTGTTGCCTTAGCTTTTGATGCCGATAACATGCTGCTTAGCGCTACGCGTATTCAAACAGCGGGCGCGTTAGATGCGTTGTTTGCAACAGATGCTACCTTGGGCGCGATTATCTCAGATGCGTCTACTCAGTTTAATGTGTGGGCGCCCACCGCCCAAAATATGCAGCTGCATCTATTTGATAACATGTTAACGCTAGTGGAAGGCTACCCCGTAACTATGCAAGATAATAACGGCGTTTGGTCTACAACCGTAAGTAGCGATATCGAAGGCTACTTTTATCAATACGAAGTGACGGTTTACCATTATGCAACAGGGCAAATAGAAACCACGCGCACCACAGACCCTTACGCATTAAGCCTATCAACAAACAGTGCGTACAGCCAAATTGTGTCATTAGATAGTGAAAACACAAAGCCCGAAAGTTGGGATAATCACGCCATACCGGTGGTATCGCACCCTGAAAAAACCATTGTATACGAGGCGCATATCCGTGATTTTTCGGCACAAGATACCACCGTCAGCGCACAACATAGAGGCAAGTACCTTGCGTTTACCGAGACAGAATCGGTGCCCGTACAGCATTTAAAAGGTTTACAGTCAGCGGGTTTAACCCACTTGCATTTACTGCCCACTTTCGATATTACCACTGTCAATGAAAACCCCGCGCAAACCGTTAACATCAACGATACTGTCGAAACGCTATGCCGCATTAATGCCGATGCCGCTTTATGTGCAAACCAAAACAGCTTTACTTTACCGCAAGGTTTAACGCTTACAGAAAACCAAGCCGTTGTATTTTATAAAAGAGACGATGCAAATTACGACGGTTGGGGGTTACATTTATGGAACGACGACACCTGCGATGCACTCACCGAACAAACATTAAGCGGCGTTGCATGGGAGACACCTCTTTTATCCACAGGCATTGATTCTGATTTTGGCGCATATTATGTGCTTAACACCCAGAACAACACGTGCATAAATTTTATTATCCACAAAGGCGACGAAAAAGCATTGGGTGAGGATAACTCGCAGTTAAACTTATCCCAAGGGCGCATCGCCACCACCGATCATGGCAGCCCCACGTTGGCATTGCGTGAAGAAGGCCAAGCTGTTGCCGATACCCGCATTATTAAAGAGGTATTAGAAAGTTACGACCCCACCACGGCACAAGCGCAAGCATTAATGAATGACCTGCGGCAAATAGATAGCTTTAACTGGGGTTACGACCCTTATCACTTTACCGTGCCCGAAGGCAGTTACGCGAGTAACGCCAATGGCATAACGCGCATCAAAGAATTTCGTGAAATGGTGAAAGCGTTACATGAAATGGGCTTACGCGTCGTTATGGATGTGGTGTACAACCACACAAGTGCATCGGGTTTATCTAACACGTCGGTACTTGATAAATTAGTGCCGGGTTATTACCACCGTTTGAATGAAATTACCGGTGCAATCGAGCGTTCATCGTGTTGTGAAAACACCGCCTCTGAACACACCATGATGGAAAAACTCATGGTCGATTCGCTGGTGGTGTGGGCGCGTGATTATAAAATAGATAGTTTTAGGTTTGATTTAATGGGGCATCATATGGTGCGCAATATGCAAACAGCCTTGGCCGCCGTACAAGCAGTTGATAGCGATAATTACTTTTATGGCGAGGCATGGAATTTTGGCGAAGTAATCGATAGCCGACGCGGCATCAATGCGATACAAAAAAATGTAGGCGATTTAGGTATCGGTACGTTTAACGATAGAATCCGCGATGCCGTACGAGGCGGTGGGCCTTTTGATAGTGCAGGCGCGTTGCGTGCTAACCAAGGTTTTGGGACAGGTTTATATTATTACCCCAACGAACAAAATAGCGGTTCTGATACCGAGCTAGCGGCACTTAATCAGCGTGTCGATTGGATTCGCTTATCGCTGGCGGGTAACTTAGCAAGTTATGTATTAGAAACGGCTAGTGGTGATATTGTGCTAGGTGCTAACCTAGATTACCAAGGCCAGCAAGCAGGCTACACGCAAGACCCGCAAGAAAACGTTAACTATGTTAGTAAACATGACAACCAAACCCTGTGGGATAACTTGCAATATAAAGTAGCCGAAAATTTAGATTCTGCTACGCGAACACGCATGCAAAACTTTGCGTTAAGCGTGCCGTTTTTTGCGCAGGGTACGTTATTTTTACATATGGGTGTAGATGTGTTGCGCTCTAAATCCATGCAGCGCGACAGTTTTGATTCGGGCGATTGGTTTAACCGAGTTGATTTTACAGGCCAAACACACAACTGGAATATTGGCCTGCCACGTGAAGATAAAGACGGTGGTAATTACGCAGTTATTACCCAGCGTTTAAGTGATACACAAGCTAAACCCACGCCAGAAAATATCACCCTCGCAAAAGCCGTGTTTAAAGAATGGCTAAGCATAAGAAGTACGTCGCCATTATTTAGTTTACAAACGGCAGAGCAAATTAATAACATGGTCACTTTTCATAATACAGGCGTTAACCAAGTGCCAGGTGTTATTGTGATGCAAATAAACGATACTCAAAATATAGACACACAAAACAGTGCAATAGTGGTGGTGTTTAATGCGTCTAATACAGTACAAACAATGGCAATGCCAAACGCACAAAATTATGAGCTACATTCTGTGCAACAAAACTCGGCTGATGCCATTAACCAAACATCCACTGCTAGCGCTAATGGGTTTACTGTTCCAGCATTAACAACAGCGGTGTTTGTATTACCTTTAAGTAATAATTCACTAACAATCAATGAATAGTTCACTTAACGTATTATATTAAAGGTCATGTGTTATTCCTCCTCCCTTTGCCGCTAACGTATGTTAGCGGCTTTTTTATAAAGATGTACAACCATCATGCCCACCACCATAGCGCTTAAAAAAATAAACGTGCTAGGGTGTAAATAAATAGTAGCCGCAAGTGCTGGCCCAGGGCAATACCCGTATATCCCCCATCCTATACCAAATAATGCAGCGCCTAAAAGTAAGGGATTGCTTATTATAGTTTGGGTAGGTACATGAAATATCTCTTCAAAAATAGGCTGTTTACGTTTTAAAATAAAATAAAAACTTATTATCGATACACACACCGCGCCGCCCATAACAAATAGTAAATCGGGTACCCACTGACCAAAAATATCTAAAAATCCAATCACCTTTGCAGTATCTGTCATGCCTGATACCGCCAAACCAAAACCAAAAAGTAAACCAAAAAGTAATCCACAAAAATTTTTCATAGTGTCGCCTAAAAAGGGTTGTTATTTAGAGGTGCCTGAATGCAAGCCGCCCTTTAAAATAATCTATCTCTTAAAATAAAATACGCATTATTAAAACAGTAATAACGCCTGTTGCCATAAAAGTGCAGGTAGCAATAAATGACCGAAGCGATAAGCGCCCAATGCCACATACACCATGTCCACTTGTACAGCCGCTACCTAACTTAATGCCTACACCCACAAGTAAGCCACCGCATACAGCCAGTACCCAGTTGTTGTGCTCTAACGGAACCGGAATATTAAACAAAATATGCCCAAGTAATGCACCCAGTGGCAAACCAATAATAAAAAGGACACGCCATACTCTATCGCTTTGTGCTGCCATCGCACCCCAAAAAATACCGCTAATACCCGTAATGCGGCCATTGAATAACAATAAGCCTGCTGCCGATAAACCAATAAACAAACCACCTAGCAGCGGTAATAAAAATTCCATTATATATTCCCTAAAAAAGTGACGTTATGTTTTTCACAACGTATACAGAGTAATGTTAAAAAATTGTAAGGTACTGGATAGTGATAACTTATAATGTCCAATCTAATAGTACCTAACACCAATAGAATCTAATCCACCTCAATAGTTAATGTAGGTGGCTCAACTAAATAGCCCAGTTAAGTCACCAAATTAAGTAACTGAATTAAATAGCCAAATTAAATAGCCTAGTTAATATTATGACACTAAAAATTCACGCCGATTTTACGCAGCGCGCAGTAGTATTACCACATCAATATACATGGGTAGATTCGCCTATGGCGGGAGTACAACGTATGATGCTTGACCGCATAGGTAATGAAGTTGCCCGCGCAACCAGTTTAGTACGGTATGCGCCTAATACCGTGTTTTCACCACACACACATAGCGGCGGTGAAGAGTTTATTGTATTAGAGGGTGTTTTTGGTGATGAGCACGGTAACTACCCTAAAGGTACGTATATTCGCAACCCAGTAGGCACATCGCATACGCCAGTAGTGGGTAATGAAGGCGCGGTTATTTTTGTTAAGCTTCACCAGTTTGATAAAAGTGATCAAACACCCGTTAGCCTTGATACCTCTATCTCGAAGTGGCACCAAGGGAGCGTTCAAGGCTTGGAAGTCATGCCTCTACATACCTATGAAACCGAGCATATTGCGCTTGTAAAATGGGCACCTAATACCGTATTTACACCGCATACACATTTTGGTGGCGAAGAGATATTTGTGTTAGAGGGCACCTTTTACGATGAGCAGGGTGTTTACCCTAAAGGCAGTTGGATGCGTAGCCCACATTTAAGCCAGCATCACCCCTTCACCAAAGAAGATGGCGCCTTAATTTACGTTAAAGTAGGGCATTTAAATGCCATTTGCTTTGATCATCTCTAAATAGTCAAAAATTACTCATGTTCAATATCGTTATGGCGGGTTTTTCATTATAATAACCAAACACATTCTTTTACACTCGAGGCCATTATGGTTGTTGTACGATTTATTTTAGGGCAAATTATTTTACTTATTAACTGGTTAACAACCCCTAGAGGTATAAAGCGCTCAGAGCACGTGCAAACTATGGTAGATCAGCAGACGCAGCAATTGGCGTTATACCAATTTAATGCTTGCCCTTTTTGCGTAAAAGTACGCCGCGCCATCAAACGTTTATCGTTAAATATCGCCCTTTGTGATGCAAAAAATAACGATACATGCCGTCAAGAGCTTTTAGAAGGAGGCGGAAAAGTAAAAGTACCTTGCTTACGCATTACCAACGATGATGGCAGTGTACAGTGGATGTACGAATCATCCGATATCAACAGCTATTTAGAGCAGCGCTTCAATACAACTGATTAGCCCATTATTTTATAGTATACAAAAGCGCCTATAGAGCGCTTTTTTTATGCATGCAAAACCTGCATCTAGATAAATTATTTAAAGGTAGCGTTAAACGCCGTTTATGCAAAAACAATAAATCATGTTTTAATAATCAAAATATTAATAATAAAACAATATCATTATCAACATACCTTGTTGGTAAATCCATCATAAAGGAAGCCTCATGAGACCAAAAGAAAGCCTAAAGCAGATAGTTAGCCGACCATATTATTTAGTGTGTTTTTTATTAGTCGTTATTATGTCTGGGTGCACACACCAAGAAAATACCGATAAAAGCGTTGCAGATGCAACACCGCTTCCCAATATTTTACTGATTTTATCAGACGACCATGCATGGAACGATTACGGTTTTATGGGGCACGAGATTGTCAAAACGCCCTCATTAGATAAACTCGCCAACGAAGGTGTTACTTTTAAGCGTGGTTACGTGCCTACATCGTTGTGCCGCCCATCGCTTGCGACCATTGCAACAGGTTTATATGCCTCACAACATGGCATTACAGGTAACAACCCATCGCGTAATTTAGAAGGTGGTAAAAAAGGTGAGCTGTACACACAGCAGCGCGCCCAAATTATCAGTAAAATTGACCAAGTAAAAACACTGCCTAACCTACTGCGCCGCAAAGGCTATATCTCATTACAAACAGGTAAATGGTGGGAAGGTAGTTTTCAGCGCGGTGGTTTTGACGAAGGCATGACGCGTGGTTTCCCTCAAGAGGGTGGCCGACACGGTGACGATGGCTTAAAGATTGGCCGTAACGGTGTGGGCGTGATAACCGATTTTATGGACAAAGCCAAAGCGCAAGAAAAACCGTTTTTTGTATGGTACGCGCCTTTTATGCCGCACACGCCGCATACCCCACCAGAGCGTATTTACAAAAAGTATCAAGGCAAAGGCTTATCTGAATCTATTGCAAAATACTACGCTATGATCGAATGGTTTGATGAAACAAACGGCCAGTTGTTAGATCACCTAGAAAAAACAGGCCAAAAAGATAACACGTTAATTGTGTATGTATCTGATAACGGTTGGTTAGCTAACCCATCACGTACCAATGGTTTCCTGCCTCGCTCAAAACAAAGCCCAGGCGAAAGCGGCGTACGCACACCCATTATGTATTCTTTGCCCAGCCAATTCTCTCCACAAATGCGTAATGAAGCCACCAGCAGTATTGATATTGTCCCTACTATATTAGGCGCGGCAGGTATTGAGGTACCCGCTAATTTACCCGGTGAAAATCTATTTTCTAATATGAAAAATCAAACCAAAATAGAGCGAGATACAATTTTTGGTGAAGGCTTTGCCCATGATATGGTTGATCTAGATAAGCCAGAATCTTCATTAATGTATCGCTGGGTAATAGATGGAAAATGGAAACTTATTTTAAGTTACGATGGCAAAAATATAAGCTACCAAAAATATCATAAAGATGTATTAGCTCCACCGCGTTTATATAATATACTTGAAGACGAGCATGAAGTTAACGATCTAGCTAAAAAACATCCAGAAATTGTTGAATATCTTTCACAAAAATTAACGGCTTGGTATCCAGTGAAAGAGCGAAAGATATTGATTCGCTAATAAGTATTCACCCATTTAAAGACTAAAAAGACGGCACTTGAGTATGTATTCAGGTGCCGTTTTTGGTTTAAAATTATAGATAAAACATAAACGTTAAACCAACCATACCTTAGCCAGCCTAAATACTCGAAGGCATGAGATCGTCTAAATCGCTCTTCGTTGTCATATTCGGTAGCCGTGTAAACATATCTTAACAAAACACAAAGAAAGAATACCCTTGGGTATGAGGCTATCGGAGGCAGGATGCCGACGCAGAGTGTATAGGGATATATTTACAGCGTGAATTATACACAAGGGTATTCTTTTCAACTGTTTCGGTAGTACTTAAGATATGCATAAGAGTTCAGGCTATTGCCATTGGCCGTTTCGATTAACTTGTATAAATTAACACTCTCACTTACACCCGCTTAGATTTTTAAAATATCCAGTTTTTTTCTGCCTGTAGGATACGCGCTATCTATGGCATAGGCTGTTAAACGATCTCATTAATTATTTAAGTACGTGATCGCTCTGCACATTATTGATGAAATAATCATAATTTTCATATCTTTTTCAAGCTATATTTTTATTTTAGTAATGACAGGTATAGCTTCTTTTTGTCATATTTTATTGCACTTAACTGCTGGCTGATTCTTGGTGTTGGTCTTAATTCGGTAGAGCTTTTAGATAAAGGCCATCGCTTGGTTTTCTTTACCCACTTTGCCTTTTAATATGGGTATGAATTTTTGCGATAGGTTGGTTGGATTTCTTTTCGGTCACAATCTGCTGATCGTAGCCAGTGACCTCTAATGCATGACCACCGTGCGGGAAGGTTTTATCTTCTTTAGTCGTATAGTAATGGATATCTTCGCAAGGAATATCATTAGAAAGGCTCATGCGCGATTTTATTTTTCTGCAAACTTATCAGAATAATAATTTGAATATGCATACATTTCCTCTTTTTGACGCTATAAGCATTTATTTTTACTATAAAAAAATAATTTTTAAAAAAATGTTGAGGTAAAAATAATTCGTCACGTTATAGGCATTAATAGTTATTAACAAGTTAAGTAATTTTTAAGTAAGATGCTTAGTTTTAATACTCTACATACTGCTGGGACAGTTGAAAATAATGCCCCTGCGTATGAGGTATGCTGTAAATATGTCTTTATACGCTCTGCGTCGACATCCTGCCTCTGGCGGCCTCATATCCAGGGGTATTCTTTCTTTGTGCCTTGTTAGTAAAGGATTAGCACGCATAACGCAAGGTGATTTTTTAGCTATACACTTATCACTTGAATCCAAAAGATGAATATACAGCCATAGATTTTTTTTGGTCTAGGGAGCCTCTGATTAACCTCGCGGCATATCTGGCTTTCTGAAGGCCCCAAAGGGCGCCTAGCAATTAACCGCTCTAGGTCACGCAGAGACGCTACGAGGTTAATTACAGGCTCTCTAGATATGATAAGTACGGGTAATAATAAAGTTTAAGATGAGTGTTTTTTTATTTACCTTATAAAAAACCTAAAAAAAGTGAGTTATTATGAAATGTAGTGTTTTTTTGTTTGTATCCCTTGCGGCTGCATTGGGTTTTTTTATTGGGAAATCAAAAGAATCTGATGCAGAATTTGTAATGAATTTTAAGTCAAAATCATACCCAGAGATTAGCTCTAAAAATAGCCATAAAAAAATAGAATCCTGTGATCTTACTACAGCTTTAAATAGTACTCAGTCTGATGTTAAAACTATAAAAGAACTTACATTTGAATCGGGTAATAAAAAATTATCCAGTATAGATTCGAACAGAGATCTTTTTGATTTTTTATCAAATGTAGATTACACGTTTTCTTCCCATGAAGAATTAGGCGAAATAATTAAGTTAACTGATGACGCATTAGAGTCGTCGATTGACTCGATTTTAAATGGTAAAACCAATGCTATAAGTCATGTGCTAATTAATTCATTGGCTACGATTGAGGATGAATCCATGTTCTCAAGCTTGCTAAGCGAACTCGGAGAAGCTGATAATGATAAAAGAGATAAAATAATTTCCATCATGAATAGTGCCGCATATAAAAAAAACTACTCTGTTTTTAACTCTTTATTAGAATATGCCGAAATAATCGATAGTCCAGAAGTTCAGTTGCAGTTAATGGAAACTTTTAAGGTCCAGCAAACTGACTTGGATATAAGCGGTAAAATAATGAGTCAATTACAAACATATTCGTACAGCGATGATCCACAAGTATCTTTTTCAGCCTTAGATGCGATGGCAGAATTAGACCCATCATTACCGGAACTCACACAAAAAATAAGTAGTAATTTGCGTGACACTTTATCGACCCTAGATGAGATAAAATATATTTCACTTTTATCTAGAATCAATAACTTAGACGACAGTATGCAAGAGTTAATCACTCAAATAGCAAATGATACAAGTAGAGATCCACAGGTTAGAATCCATGCCCTCTCTACACTTGCGGCGCACAATCTGCGAGGCAATAAATTGTAATATTTATAAAATTAAATGTTGAGATGATTTCTCAAAAAAATAACGCGATACTAAGGCACATTAACTGTATTGGTATCGCTAGTTTTAGTCGTTAAGTATGCGATGTTAGTCAATAATTAGTATTTTTTTAGCTACTTAACCCATTATTTAAATTATGATTATAGAATTTATCATAATTTAATAAGCGTGAGGATGCATAATATATCCTCATTTTAAGAACCAAGCAGAGACCCAGCAATATTGTTGTGAAATCTGTTTTTATAAAAAATATTTATTGTATAAAGGGTAAACATAAATGAAAAAATTTTTTTCTTTAATATTATTACTTAATGCTGCTTTAGTAGGCAATGCTAGTGCAGGTAGTATCCCCCATAGCCATATCACTCCTTGGGATCACAAGATTGACTCTGCTGCTAGTTCATTTCAGCCAAGGGTAAGATTTGTAGGTTGCGATCCATACCCTTCTGTTAACCACTTAGCCCAGACAAGTGCTGGACTCACGGATACAGGATCAGCGAGAAGCAGCTGTCATGATGGAACAAAAAAGCAGGTTCATTACCGTGGTATATGTTTCACCGATAAAAGCAGAAAAGCTAACGGTAAAGTAGTTATAGGTGCAGGAAAGGTTGGTAAGGGCAAGGTTTGTGCGCGTATGTATTCTTATTTCTTTCCAAAAGATGTAGGTGCGCTTCCTGGCCTAGGTCATCGGTTTGACTGGGAAGATATTATTGTCTGGACTCGAACTACAAAAGGCACAGAGAGAGTTCTTGGGGTGTCGTATTCAGGCCATGGCCAATATAACAAGGTTAATGCAAAAGATGTTGCTCGTGACAATAAAAGAGCATTAGGTGTTTATAAACGTTCAGGAACTACTCATGGAATGGTTGCTGTAAGCAAAAGTAATGTAAAACTTAGTGATTACAATGGTCCGCTTAAGGTTGCCAGTTATCATGTGTGGGCAAAAAGTAATAAAAATATTATTAAAGCCTTAGCGGAATGGCAACTGCCAAAGAACATACACGGGTCAAATGCTGTTGTTAATATCAAAAATGGTCGATTTGAAGAACTCTTGAAAAGATCTTGGACAAACAATTGGACAAATGTAAATGGTGAAACGTGGTAATCATAAATTGTTGAACCTGAAAGATTTTTAAAGGTGTTCGAAAGCCCCCTCAGAGTAAAAAGCTGGTGTTTTTAATCTGAGAGGGCGCTACTTGATCTAGGGAGCCTCTGGTTAACCTCGTGGCATATATGGTTTTCAAAAAGTTTTTCTGTTTAGACGGCTGAGAAAGGCGGGCTGGTTACTCACCGAGCGAAGTCACTTGCGTTGTTGTCACTTTTGTTAAGGGCTACGGCCATTATCTGCAAAAGACGCCTAGGAATTAACCACATTAGGTCACGCAGAGACACTACGAGGTTAACCATAGGTCCCCTAGATTTTTTTATGCAGTACTGCCCTAAAATAGATTTACGTACATTTAACTTATAGGCGCAACTCATGTTTCGGAGTCGTCAAGTAGGTATATGTAAGACCATCAATTGTTGCAAATGACACTGTACAGGTAGAAAAAATCATAAAATATTATTTTACACTCGGTACCTATTTTTATTGATAAGTTAGTACCCTCCTGTTTTCCCTATGAATTGGATTGAATCCATGAATAAAATTTTATTAAAGAAATTTAACTGTGTATTAATTATATGGGAACTTTGGTAACTATAAAAAATTGAATGATTAATATCAGGGTATATAAATGAATAATAAAATATTTTTCTCAGCTTCCTTTTTGTTAAGTATTGTGTTGGCTTTCTTTGTTTTTTCAAATAAGGATAAAAAGATAGAAAAGAGTATGAGTTTAAATGACAACATAAATAAAAATTATAGTATTAAAGAAGTGTGGAAGAGTATTCACGATGTAAATACGGAAGTAAGAAATAAAGACTTTACAAAAAATAAAGAGAATATAACTCCAGTCAATAAAGAATATTCTTATTGGAGAAATGTTAAAGATAAATATGGAGGTAATATTGAAGATATTCAATTTGACATGCTATCTGGAAAAATTAATGGTTTGACGCTATTTGAAACTGTTTCTTCGGAGGGAGCGACAGAAGATCATTCGTGGTTTATCGATATCATGCGGACGTATGATGGCGAAGATGTTTTTTCAAGAATTTTAAATTCTGACTGTTGTGCTGGTACACATCCATCAGAAAATTTATCTAATTTAGTGTTTAAATTTTCACTTGAACATCATAACGATGCCGCTGCAAACACAATTTTGTCTAGCTATATAGATACGGAAACAGAAGAAGAACGTTTGAGGCTGCTATATCTTGCAGGAGAGGCTACCGAATATACAGCGGGAAAATCAATTAATGAAAAGGTATCAGTTTGGCTTGAGGATCAAATTTATATGAATTCCTCTGAGGGAGATATAGGCGTTGTAATGGCTTATTACCGTGTAGCACAAGGGACTCCCAGTAATATAAAAAAAGCTGAAAAACTTTTACTCCCGCTGCTAACAGATAGTAATGCTTTGTTGGGTAGTAATATCTCTTTGGACATGCATCTTCAGCATGTGGAGCCTAACAAAGAAATAATTGATAAAATAGCCAGCTTATTGAATAGCGATCAATTAAGTGATTTAGAGAAGTATTCTCTATCGGAGCTATATTATTTTTGGACAATAAATGACAGTGAAACAGGTGTTCTTTAAATTAAATATTGAGGGAAAATATGCTATACAAAAAATTAAGTGGTTTATTAAGTGTTGGTGCTATGGCGGCTTCATATGCTCTTTTTTCCGTTAACGCGCATGCGGAATCCGGGTCTAGAATATGTGTGTCGACCGACAATAAATTCTTTACTGAGATAAATAAGAAAAACAGTAGCAGGTGTGGAAACATCATAGGCTATAAAGCGGAGGCTCTTACTTGTGAAGATTTTTCTAAGCGATTCACAAGGTGGGCTGATTATAATATTTGTAACAGTATACCGAAGAGCGGAAGAACTACTTTTAATAAGCTTAACCCTAAAAACTTCATTGTTAGGAACGGAACAATAATCAGGTCTCTTGGTTCGCGTTTCCCTTATTCTTTAAGGGAGCATAGTTTAAAAACAGTAGTCAAGCCTGGGAAAATGTTTGGTCCTGTGTGTAAATCCAGTGCTTGTGGCTCTATTGAATTTTCTATTGCTCAATCGGTTGGGGCTAGCGCTGGCTTATCAATTGATATAGCAAAAGTCATTGGTGGCGCGTCAGTTGATTTTGGTGTGAGCACCGAAATCAGTAAAGGCATTACCCTAACTTGCGGAACTGAGCGTCGTAACTTTTCTCCCTTCCTTCGCCTGAATAATACCTGGCGTAAATTTAGAATGTCTGACTTTACGAAAAAAGGGGCTTCGACTTGCGGCGAAGAGCGTTAAAATAGTCATGTGTAATAGGTCTAGGGAGCCTCTGATTAACCTCGAGCGTCTCTGCGTTGACTTCGCTCAAAGGGCAACCAGCCCGCCTTTCTCAGCCGCCTAAACAGGAAAACTTTCTGAAAGCCAGAGATGCCGCGAGATTAATCAGAGGTTCCCTAGGTTGGCTTATGTTTGGTGTCAATGAAGTATCGTGCGCATGGCTAATTGCGTGCGGCCAATAAAGAAGGAATTATCATGGTCGATTCATGGAGGGGCGCTTTAAAAGACAAGCACTATAATATAAAGCTGTATTGTTAACATGTAAGGCGTATGTTGATTCAATGCCCGCGTAGCCAAAGAAAACGATATTTTCCCGAGCGATTGACCTTTATTCAACAAGTTTATACTCATTCACCTGAAGTATTTAAAGCGTTAAGAGGTATAACGCAATAAGTTGTTTTTAGCTATGCACTTATAATTTAAATCCAGAGTTGAATTTTTATACCCAGCTTTATCGCTAAAAAATGAGAGCGTTTTTCTCCCTGCTTCCTAAAACGAATACTGCAATGCCACATAGCTTGTTAATGTGTCGATAAAAAAATCGGGGCGAGTGGTGAGTGTTGGGTCATCTATTTCGTTTAGTGCGGCTTTTTTATCGCGGCCTAATCCATTGCCATGCGTAATACCTAGGTGTACATCAAGCGGGCCAAGTAGGTTTTTGCTGGTTGCGGTCACGCCAAGGTAATAGCCAATTGAGGGTAAGGTGTTATCTAATGTGGCTGCACCAAAAAAGGCGCCAATACGTGCGCGTGGGTGGAGTTGGTAATAGTAATTAATAGGCCGTAAACCTATGAGTGTGCCGCTGTCGGTATCTATAATGTCAACACCCATTCCAAAGTAGTGGTTTTCGGCCACTAAACCTTCGTAGCTAATGGGACGAATAACGCTAGCGCCCACTATGTAGCCTGTATTACTGATAGACTCCCCACGTGGTATATTCTCATCGGCTTGTTCTTGTAGGCGAGTATTTTGTGCGCCAATAAAAATTTCAGTTTTAGATGCCTGAGCAGATAAAGAAAAAACAATAAGCGCTAGGCCAGTAACAAGTTTGAGCATGAATAAATCCAGAGGTTATGTTTGGGTGGCTGTGTCAGTGTGTGTATAGGTATTTATATCGGTGTGCCTGTGTGTGAAATACTAAGTTATTTATATTAATAAAGTCGAGATGTTTATGAAAAAACGCAAAATGGTTTTAAGTTTAATGGGTGTGGCGGCGGTGATTGCTTTACTTAACGCGTGCAGTACACAGCGGTTAGCATCGCCTGCGCCTGCTGATGTGAACATTACCGTTGATACAACCAACCCTCATTTAGCGCGTGAAACCCTTTACGATATGTGGCAAGTGGCCAACCGTATTAGCCCTAAAAATGGCGTGCAGGTGAGACCCGGCATGAAGGTAAATACCGTGCGCATGGTGGGCGGTATTAATAAAAAAGTAAACGGCGTTAAAACTAAAACTAAAACTAAAAAAGTACCCGATACCGAGTATGACTTGGCTTTTTTTGACGAGAAAACACAAGCCTATGTGTATAACTTTAAGCCGTTAACGCAGCGTATTAATGCCATTATTAACGGCGGTACACCTATTCATCAGTTGGTGTTAGATCAGCCGCCTTGGGCTTTTCAGAGGGGCTATACGTTTATTCCTAACGATCAAAAAGACGGGGTGAATTTTCGCGAGAAAGAGCGGGTGTCTATTTATGGTAACTCGTTACCGCCTTATGATTTAAACGCCTACAGCGATTTTATCTCGGCGTTGATGCGGCATTTGGTCAACGAATACGGCGCAAAAACGGTGGCCTCGTGGCGTTTACGGGTGGGCTCAGAAATAGAAACCCCCGACCATTGGTACGGCACAGAGCAAGAGTTCATTGCTTATTTTGCTGCAACGGTTAAGGCGATTCGGGCGGTTTTACCTAGTGCAAAAGTGGGCGTGCATACCCGCGACCCGCGGTTTGTATACCGTAACGGCACCATTACCAATTATAAAAACCAAGTGATTCGCTCGTTTGCTAACGCGATTATTGAGTACTGCCACGATAACAATATCCGTTATGATTTTTGGGGTGTGTCTGATTACCCTATTTTATCGCTTGAACATACGCGCGACCCTAAGCAAAAATTTGAGACGCTGTTTAGCGATTTGGTTAACCACCCCAAATGGCAAAAAGGCACGGTAATTGACCTTGAAGAGTTCTCGGTGGTGTCGTTTATTAAAGGGTCGCAGTTAATTACATCCGATACCGCACAGTCCGATAGCTTTATGGTGGCCATGACCGATACCTTTTTAACGCACGGTGTGGATCAGGTTTTTCAGTGGGGGCAACGCGAACCCAGTCATGAGTTGTGGCGTACCGAATCATTAAAGAATATGGCGGGCAAGGTGCGTTATCAGGCCGATATTCAAAGCGCTACGGCTATAAAAAAGGCGCACAATACAGAGCCAAGCTACCCACACCTAATAGGCGCGATTATCGCTAAAGATCCTCAACACCACCATGTTGATGCCTTGATTTATCACTACAACCCAAAAAATATAACGGCCACGTACAGCAAAACAGTGCATACGCATATTGCTGTGGCGCAGCCAGCGGGTACAACATACAAATACAGGCACCGTATTGCGGGGGTAAAGCACCGCAAATTTCAAAATTTCATGGCGCAACCGCAGGCGCAAGATGGGTTAAAAGAGGGTGAAATTTATACGCGCTACGGCAACCCACATAAAGTGTTGAACAAGGCAGGCTTGGCCAAATGGGCGAGCTATGTTAACCCTCACCCCAGTGTGTGGAGCGAATGGAAGCAGGGCGTGACCCTACCGAATAAAGCGGGTTTATCAAACCAATCGGTTGTTTCTTTTTATGCCGATTTACCCGTATTTTCATTTGAGAAAGTCGAAATACGCTGGCCTTAAATCTACATTAGGCGGCGTAACGTTGGCGCTCACGCTTATACATTCATATATAAACGTTTAGCGCCAAACCAGCGGTTGAGAATGGCTTCTACGGCGGGGGTATTTTGCTCTAGCAGTTGCTGACCAATATGGTGGATATCGTCGAGCAGATACCCGTCGCGGTTTAGATCGGCTACGCGGTAGAGCATGTCGCCTGTTTGGCGTGTGCCGAGTAGCTCTCCGGGGCCGCGTAATTCGAGATCTTTTTGGGCAATCTCAAAACCGTCGTTGGTTTCGCGCATAACATTTAAGCGCTCTTTGGCTTGGCGCGAGAGTTTATCGCCGTAGAGCATCACACAATGGCTCGCAACGGTGCCACGCCCAACTCGGCCGCGTAACTGGTGGAGCTGCGATAACCCTAACCGCTCGGGGTTTTCGATAATCATTAGGCTGGCATTGGGCACATCTACGCCTACTTCAATCACGGTGGTGGCCACTAATAAATGGCTTTCTCCCTGTTTAAAGGTATTCATCACGCTTTGTTTTTCGGCGGCTTTAAGCCGGCCGTGAATCAAGCCAACATGAAGCTCCGGCAGGCAGGCTTGAAGTGTCTCGGCGGTTTCTTCTGCGTTGGCTGCATCGAGCGTTTCGCTGTCTTCTACTAATGTACATACCCAATACACTTGCTTGCCCTCTTGGCAGGCTGCACGTATACGCTCAATAATTTGGGGGCGGCGATTTTGGCTAATGAGCACGGTATTAATGGGTGTTCGCCCTGGGGGCAGTTCGTCTATTACCGAGTAATCCAGCTCGGCGTAGGCCGTCATGGCGAGTGTGCGCGGGATGGGTGTGGCGGTCATCACTAATTGATGCGGCGTTAAGCCGTCGGCCGATTTTTCTCTTAGGGTTAGGCGTTGGTTTACGCCAAAGCGGTGTTGCTCGTCAATAATACACAGCGCGAGTTTGGCAAACTGTACTTTATCTTCAAATAACGCGTGTGTGCCAATCACAATATCCACTTCGTGACTGATGATTTTTTCGAGCGCTTTGCGCTTTTGTGCTGGCGTTAATTTACCCACTAGCCACAATGCTTTAAAGCCTAGCGGCTCAAACCAGCGGCAAAAAGCGTGGAAGTGTTGCTCGGATAAAATCTCGGTGGGCGCAACCATGGCAACCTGATAGCCCGCAGCGACTACGTCGAGCGCAGCCATCGCTGCCACTAAAGTTTTACCCGACCCCACATCGCCTTGCACCATACGTAACATGGGTTTCTGCTGAGCTAAATCGACATTAATACTGTGCAGTACGCGTGTTTGTGCGCCTGTGGGGGTAAACGGTAAACGGGCTAAAAATGCAGCGCGCTGTTTTTTGTGGATGTGAATAACAGGCGATTGATCTTTTTGTGCCAGCATGCGCGCCTCTTGGCGAGCTAAAAAGTGCGCCAGTAACTCTTCAAACGCGAGGCGCTGTTGGTACGGGTGCATGCCTTCTAGCATTTGCTCTATGTTGGCATCGGGCGGTGGAAAGTGTAAAAACGCTAAGGCGTCACCCAACGACGACACGCCAAATTTTTGCGCAACTTGGGGCGGTAAATGCTCGGTAGGCGGCGTTTTTTTAAGGTAATTGACGGCTTGCTCGGTGAGTTTAATTAGCCTTGGCTGACTAAGACCCTCGGTTAAGTGGTAAACGGGGGTAAGGGCGCTGTCTTCTGGTGTATCGTCCATCGAGTGTAACGTGGTGATTTCAGGGTGGTACATTTCAAGCCCGGTCGCGCCCAGCCTGGGTTCGCCGTAACAGCGTATGGGCGTACCTACCGATAAATTATTTTTTTGTGCAGCCGTAAAATGAAAAAACCGCAAGTTAACGCGGCCTGAGTCGTCTTCTACGGTAACGTGTAAGCTACGGCGTTTACCAAATTGTACGTTATTTGAGGCAACCGTCCCTTGGATTACCGCCGTGTGGTTAACCACAAGGTTAAAAATAGGCGTGATACGGGTTTTATCAACATAGCGAAAAGGCAGATGAAACAGCACATCCTGCACGGTTTTAAGCCCAAGCTTTTCAAGTACTTGGGCAAACTTTGCGCCCACACCTTTCAGGTGTGTTATGGGTAAGCTAGCGAGTTGATCGGCTGGCTGGCTGTTGTTTTGGTTGAGGTTGCTGGTAGTTGTCGTCACTGCTCGCTACTTGTATGTCGGTATTGAAGCTACATAGACTAATCGCTTGGCGCAAAACGTCAATGGCTTTTGTACGTGGGAAGCTTGCACGCCACGCCAAGGCAATGGTTCTTGTTGGGGCTTCGCCTGCAAAAGGTTTTACCACTAACAAACTCGATGACTTATCGTTTTGCGTTACAGCTGATTTAGGCAAAATAGTAATGCCTAAACCTGATGACACCATATACTTTAATGTTTCAAGTGAGCTGCCTTGCGCCGCAGTACGAATCTGGCCCGTGGGTGATTCGATATTGGTTTTAAGGTTAGGCAGTGCATGCAATACGTTATCCCTAAAACAATGCCCTTCACCTAATAGCAATACATTGCTGGTGGTGAGGTCTTCGGGGTTGATCGCGTCGACATTCGCAAGTGGGTGGTCTTTATAAAGCACAACCACAAACGGCTCTTCATACACAGACTGGGTGACGACGTCGGCCTCGTTAAACGGAAGCGATACGACAATAGCGTCTAGGTCGCCTTGCCTTAATCGTTTGCGCAGCGTTGCCGTGTAACTTTCTTCAACATATAAAGGCATGTTGTTGGCGGCATTTTGAATGTTAGGGATTAGCTGTGGGAACAGGTAAGGCCCAATCGTAAAAATAGCACCAAGATGGAGTGGGCTGGTAAGCTGGTCTTTACCTGAGCGTGCAATCTCTTTGATTGTTGAGGCTTGTTCGAGTACTTTACACGCTTGTTCGATAATTTTTAAACCAAGCGGCGTGGCAACAACACGTGTTTTGGACCGCTCGAAAATCGCGGTTTTAAGCTCTTCTTCTAGCTTTTTAACAGCAATGCTAAGGGTAGGTTGTGATACATGACAGCGCTCGGCGGCCCGGCCAAAATGCTCTTCTTGAGCCAAAGTGACGATATAACGTAATTCAGTTAGTGTCATGAAAATTAATCCTAATAAGATACCTAGTGAT
>CAKZUG010000001.1 GCA_937920545.1 uncultured Saccharophagus sp. | reverse complement strand
CCATCGTGTTCTTCATCAACAATAATTATGCCCAGCTCTTTGCATTGCGCTAACACGGCTAAGCGCGTGCCAATAATAATACGCGCTTGCCCATTGTTGGTTTGCTGCCAATGGGTATAGCGTTTTTTTTCGCTTACGCCTGAGTGCAGCTCGGCAATGGCAACATTAAAGCGTGCTTTAAACCGTGATATGGTTTGAGGGCAGAGGCCAATTTCGGGTATGAGTATGAGCGCTTGTTTGCCGGCGTTTAATGCCCGCGCGACTAGCTGCATATAGACTTCGGTTTTACCACTGCCTGTTACACCTTCTAGTAAAGCGCATTGAAACCGGTGAAATATAATACGGCTAATGGCGGTGTCTTGCTCTGCGGTTAGGGTCAGTGGTGGTGCTTTTAAATAAATGGAGGTGTTTTTATCGGGCGTTTGCATGCTGGGTACGTGTGTGGTTTCGGTGACAAGCTGTTTATCTATTAAGCCTTTAATGGCGGTGTGCGAAAAACCAAAAGTATCACGTTGGTTATGTAGCAAGATGTTATGGGTTAATAAATGTTGAAGTACGGCTTGTTGTTTTTTTGCGCGATTAAGCGCCGAAGTGGGTAGCCCTAAACCATGCGTGGTGAGGGTATAAGCTTTAGTTGATTCAAATAGGGTAAATGGTTCACCCTTGCGCAGTGTTTTGGGTAAGGCTGCATGAATGACTTCACCCAAGCTGTAGTGGTAGTAAGTGGCTGCCCAAGTCAAAAAATGCAATGTGGTGGCGTTGATTAAAGGCGTGGTATCAATAAAGTGATTAATACCCTTTATTTTATCAAGCGCGTAATCACTGTGAGTTTTTGTATCAACCACTACGCCAATGAGTGTTTGCGGGCCAAAACTCACCTCTACCCGCCGGCCGATCAAACTGTTTTTATCGTTATTCGATTCTATTTTTTGATTATCTAGCCGTTGCTCTGGGTGATAGCTATAGTCGAAGCAACGCCTTAACGGTACGGGCAGGGCAATACTAATAATATGTATATCGGTTGGGGTGGTAGTTGTTGTATCTGTATCTGCCATAGGTATGCTTTTGTCGTCTGGATTAAGGCGGGCTAGTGAGCCTACTTTATACTCTATTAATAAGGTCTGTTTTACATCTTATTGATGGAATAGTCGTGATAACTGCGCTTTTGATTGTTTATTTGGGTTGAACTAATACAATTATTCTATGTCAGCAATAGGCTATTTGTTCTCTGTGTATGTTAAAGGCTTAATGTACTAA
This sequence comes from uncultured Saccharophagus sp., assembly GCA_937920545.1. Lineage (GTDB taxonomy): Bacteria > Pseudomonadota > Gammaproteobacteria > Pseudomonadales > Cellvibrionaceae > Saccharophagus. Next base: position 3,256 of record CAKZUG010000001.1, on the reverse strand, counting down.
GTAAAGTGTTTAGCCTACAGACGCACTTTTTTACTATTAAATTTATGATGTATTTGCTTTGTAGGGTTATTCTGTTAATATGCGCGCTCAAAATTTTACGATGTACCGTGCATGACAATACTGATCTTGTGGCGGTGCACGATCAATAGGTAACTATTATGCAAAACGATATTCAACCAAAGTACGGCGTAATGAACGCAAAATGTAGCTGTGGCAACGTTATTGCTACTCAGTCTACTTTAGCTAAAGACATCAGCATTGATGTGTGTTCATCTTGTCACCCTTTTTATACTGGTAAGCAAAAGATGGCTGATACCGGTGGCCGTATCGATCGCTTCAACAAGCGTTTTGGCGCAGTTAAATCTAAGTAAGCGTTTACGTTTGTTTTTTTCAAATACCCGCTATATGCGGGTATTTTTTTATCTGCTGTTTACCCATTTTATCTGGCATTCGATGAGTTTGGCTGATCTTGGTTATGCGTTTGTTCGCAGCTAAGCCATTCGTTATTTAAGTAATGCCTTAATTCAGTGTTTAAGTAAGCATCTAAATTGCGCGCTATGGCGGTGCGGTGAAACTATACTTGCCAGAATAAAAACCAGAATAAAAAATATATTTACTGTAATAAGAATGCGTACAAGGCATCAATAAAACATGATCAAACGTGTTGTTATTTAATAGCATCTTATTCACACAGCATTATTAATTAAAGGCATACTCATGAAGCGTTTTTTATCCTTAGTTGTATTGGCCGCTGTATTGGTGGCATGTTCAGGTGATGACCGTGCCGATACGCAAGAGGTTGCGCCTATCGAGCGCACGTTTGCTTTATTTAGCCCTGCATCTAACGTGTTACCCATTCCTAATGATTTGTTATTCAGCGCTGAACCCAATGCTGACGGTACAATGTTTGCTGGTTCAGACACAACGAACCCTGTGATTCGTGGCATTGACGCGCTTGATGGTGCATCGCTTATTTCGCCCATTGATATTGCGTTTTCGGATAGTTTAAGTACAACTCAGGTACTGGATGCCAGAAGTTTTATTGAGGTGGGATCGGGCATTATTCCTAACCCCAGTCAAAATGTATTTTTATTACCGCTCGTTTACCCAAGTGGTGATAGCCTAGTTCAGGCTCGCGCAGATACGAATGGTGATGGTGAAACAACCAATATAGAAGTGCCTAGTTTTGCCAATGCCTTGAAGTACCAGCAAGCTATAGCGATACAAAATACAGCCACTTCCGCTACGTTAGCCGAGTTAGCTGTGCCTGCGGTACGCGCTGATGTGATTAGCCTAGATGGCGGTATTAATAATGTACTTCGTATTATGCCGCTTAAACCGTTATCGCCTAAAACCAAATACTTGGTTGTGATTACCACTCTGGATGATACCCGTGGTAATCGTGTATTACCCTCTATTGCCTACGAAACTATTCGTAATCCAGAAAATAATTTAGCGCAAATCAACCCGCGCTTGGCCCCATTGCAGCCAGCAGTTATGGGTTGGGAGCAGTTGGCCTCTGGTTATTTTGGTTTTATGCAGCAAGTATTTGATCAAGTTGGTGTGAGTGAAGCTGCCCCGTTACCTAGCGATATTATTTTTAGCTTAACATTGACGACTACAGCGTCTAGTGATGTTTTAGTCAGCATGGTAGCGCCAGAAACTTTTTTTGAGCGATCGCTGGAAGCGAGCATTAAAAAAACGGCGATTACAAAATTGGCTCTGGGGCAATATGATTTAACGGGTAATGCGGGTGAGCTTGGTGCTAATGATGCCGCAATTAATCAGCGTTTAAATATATTGCTTACGGCTTCCACTGTTTCTGGAACTCCTAATCCGTTATTTAGTGGTGGTATTGCTGCGGCAATTAATGCCGGTAGTCGCTATGGCGATTTTGCAGCCAACCCCGCTGCGTTATTTGTTATTCAAACGGCCGCTGCGCAAGCGGCGCTGCACGTTGAAAATATCGAGCCTAACATAGCTATATCGCAACGCGCACGAGAGCAGGTGACTGTAATGGCGCAAGCTGCTCAAACCGAAGTAACATCATTATTTGCTATTCCTACTGTACAACCCACGCAATTTTATCGACAAGATAGAGCCCAGTCGCTGAACCCTGCGCTTACCGCCCCAGCTATGGTTATGCAAGGGCAGATCACATTACCTGTTTATCGCTCTGTGCCTAGTGCTCCTTATGAGGTTAGTGATGCGCCTATTTGGCAGGCTGATACGATGATTGGTGGCCTACTTGATGCTGCTCGGGGCAACGTTGCTGGCACAACACCAGTAACAAGTAAGATTACATACCGTTATCCTTTTGCCGGTGCCATTGATACTATTACGGTACCAATACTTGCAACATTACCCGATGAAGCATTGCTTGAGCGTTTAGGTCAACCACGCCCTGAAAATGGCTGGCCTGTAGTGATATTCACACACAGTATTCGTGCTGATAGATCGGTATCTTTGCCGCTGGCAAATGCGCTGGCCGCAGCATGTATTGATCAATCGACAACGCCCCCCATCCTCATTGATGGCGCACAATGTTATGCGACAGTCGCGATTGATATGCCCACTCATGGTGTGGCGCCAAAGGGGAGCGAGGTCGCAGGCCTTAGTAGTGTGACGCACCCAACAATAGATGTTGTGCCTAACCTACCTAGCGGTGCGGCACCTGTTGCGCCATCTACGGTGTTAAGAGAGCGTCATTACGATTTAACCTTTGATGGTGCAGCGCAAGCCATACCTATGGATTATGCTTCAGGTTTTGGCGACTCGGGTAGTTTATTTATTAATTTAACGCGTTTCACGCATACACGCGACAATCTTCGTCAGGCGGTGATGGATTTACTTCACCTCAACGCCTCTTTAAATTCAATGGATGTGAATGCTGATGGCGTCACTGATTTTGATACGGAGCAAGCTTTTTTTATTGGGCATGCATTAGGTGCCATGGTGGGTACAACCTTTGTTGCCGTCAACAATCAACTGCAAGCAGGCGCGTTTAATCAGCAACCGAAAATACAAGCTGCATCATTTTTGTTTGGTGGGGGCGGGATTTCACGGTTGCTGACTAATTCTCGCCAATTTTCTTCACAAATTTTAGGTGGTTTAGCCAGTGCAAGCGACGCACTACAATTTGGGAGAAGCGGGTTAGAGACGTACCTTAATATTTATCAAGGTGTGCTTGATAGTGCCGACCCAATCCAATTTGCATCCTTGCTTACCGATAAAAACTCAGATACTGGTGTGCTTG